>NZ_JAFRFW010000714.1:0-6637 GCF_017434145.1 Saccharopolyspora sp.
GCCTTGGCTCGGTCGACGTCGGCGAGCACGACGTTGGCGCCGTCGCGGGCGAGTCGTGCGGCGGTGGCCTTGCCGATGCCGGAGGCGGCACCGGTGACCAGCGCGACCTTGGTCGCGAGCGGCTTCGGCGCCGGGCGCCGCTGGAGCTTCGCCTCTTCCAGGGCCCAGTACTCGATGCGGAACTTCTCGCGCTCGTCGATGGGGGAGTAGTGCGACAGCGCTTCCGCTCCCCGCATCACGTTGATCGCGTTGACGTAGGATTCCCCGGCCACGCGGGCGGTTTGCTTGTCCGCGCCGTAGCTGAACATGCCCACGCCGGGAACCAGCACGATCGCCGGGTCCGCGCCCCGCATCGGCGGTGAGTCCACAGTGGCGTGCCGCTGGTAGTAGGCCGCGTAGTCGGCGCGGTATCGCTCGTGCAGCTGCCTGAGCCGCTCGGCCGATTCCTCGATCGAAGCGTTCGGGGGCACGTCCAGCACCAGCGGTTTCACCTTGGTGCGCAGGAAGTGGTCCGGGCAGCTGGTGCCCAGCTCGGCCAGCCGGGGATGCTCGGAGCGAGCCAGGAATTCGAGCACTTCCGGACTGTCGGTGAAATGCCCGACCTGGCGCTTGTCGGTGCTGACCAGGCCGCGCAGCACGGGTGCCAGCGCGGCGGCTTTCTTGCGCCGTTCGGCTTCCGGCAGCGGCTCGTAGCCGTCGAGCACCGGGCCGAACGGCTCCGGCTTGCCGTGCTCGGCGATGTATTCGGCCGCGGTGTCGATGATCCACAGCGAATTGCGTTCGCATTCCTCGCTGGTGCCGCCCCACGCGGTGATCCCGTGTCCGCCCAGGACGGTGCCGATCGCGGCCGGATTCCGCCGCTTGATCTCGGCGATGTCCTCGCCGAGCTGCCATCCGGGGCGGCGCCACGGAATCCACACCACCTTCTCGCCGAAGATCTCGCGGGTGAGTTCCGGCCCGTCGGCGGCGGTCGCGATGGCGATCCCGCTGTCCGGGTGCAGGTGGTCGACGTGGTCGGCCTCCACCAGCCCGTGCATCGCGGTGTCGATGGACGGCGCGGCTCCGCCCTTGCCGTGCAGGGTGTGGTCGAAGGCCGCGACCATCTCGTCCTCGCGGTCCACGCCCGGGTACACATCGGACAGTGCGCGCAGCCGGTCCAGCCGCAGCGCCGCGAGCCCGTCCTCGGTCAACGTCCCGAGATCACCGCCGGAACCCTTCACCCACAGCAGATCGACCGGCGCCGCGGTGACCGGGTCGATGTCCCGTCCCTTGGCCGAAGTGTTGCCGCCCGCGTAGTTGGTGTTCTTCGGGTCGGCCCCCAGCCGGTTGCTGCGGGCGATCAGTTCTTCCTTGACTGCCCTGGAATCCACGCGGTCGTCGTCCTTTCCTGCTCGGTCGTTCATCAAGCACCCCACCCGGCCTGCGCGCCGTCGGCGCGTTGCTCGGCCAAGTGCTGCTGGTGTCCGGATTCGGCGTAGGCGCGCAGCGGCTCGGCGGGCAGCCCGCGCGAGGCGCGCCATTGCGCGAGGGCCGGTCGCACATCGGTCTGGAAGGCGTCCATCAGCACCTCGTTCGCACCCAGAACATCGTGCTGTGCCTGCGCTTCGGCCAGCGCCGCGCGGTCGACCAGCAACGCGCGCGCGGTCATCTCCTGCACGTTGAGCACCGAGCGGATCTGCCCGGGGATCTTCTCCTCGATGTTGTGGCACTGGTCGAGCATGAAACGCACCGGCGAGTCCTCGTCGAGCCCGCCGCCCGCGACGACCTCGTGCAGGATCCGGAACAGCTGGAACGGATCGGCAGTGCCGACGATCAGGTCGTCGTCGGCGTAGAAGCGCGAGTTGAAGTCGAAGGAACCGAGCTTCCCCAGCCGCAGCAACTGCATCACGATGAACTCGATGTTCGTGCCCGGCGCGTGGTGCCCGGTGTCCAAGCACGTGAACGCCCGCTCGCCGAGCGCGCTGACCTGCACGAACGACGTTCCCCAGTCGGGCACGTCGGTGTGGTAGAAGGCCGGCTCGAAGAACTTGTACTCCAGCACGAGCCGCTGCTGCGCACCGAGCCGCCCGTAGATCTCGGCCAGCGACTCGGCGAGCCGGTCCTGCCGCGCGCGCAGCGAGTCCTGGCCCGGGTAGTTGGTGCCGTCGGCGAGCCAGATCTTCAGATCGGTCGAACCCGTGGCGTGCATGATGTCGATGCACCGGAAGTGGTGGTCGATCGCCTTGCGCCGCACCGCGGGATCGGAGTGCGTGAGGCTGCCGAACTTGTAGGCCTCGTCCTGGAACGTGTTGGAGTTGACCGTGCCCAGCGCGATGCCGAGTCCTTCCGCATGCGCCTTGAGCGCGGCGAAGTCGTCCACGTCGTCCCACGGGATGTGCAGCGCCACCTGCGGTGCCAGTCCGGTGAGTTCGTGCACCTTCGCGGCGTCGGCGATCTTCTCCTGCGGCGTGCGCGGCGTGCCGGGCGTGCCGAACACCTTGAACCTGGTGCCGGAGTTGCCGAACGCCCAGCTGGGCAGCTCGATGGACTGGCGAGCGAGGGTGTCGGTGATCTCGCCGAAACCAGCCGGGGTGGTCATTCTCGGTCTCCTTCGCTCGGGTCGTGCACCTTGGACGCGAGTTGGTCTTCGAGGTGGAAGACCTCTTCGAGGATCGTGGCCGACCGGTCGGCGCGCCCGCCGATGAACAGCTCGGCCATGTGTTCCTCCCAGACCGCGGCGACCTGCGACGCCGCGAGGCGGGCGTCCGAGCGGTCCGCGGAGTCGGTTTCGTAGTAGCCGATCAGCAGGCCGTCGGGTCGCAGGAACAGCGAGTAGTTGCGCCGTCCGGACGCTTCGATGGCACGCAGCATCTCCGGCCAGACGGCCGCGTGCCTGCGCCGGTACTCGTCGAGGCGGTCCGGATCGACTCGCAACTGGAAGCAGACTCGGGGCATCAGGCCACCACCGCGTCCGATGTGGGCGCTGTTCCGTAGCGCTCCTGCTCGATCTGGCGCAGGCTCTTGCCCCGCGTGCGCGGAGTCCACAATGTACCGATGAGCAGCGATGCGGTCAGCAGCGCGAGGATGAGCAGTCCGAGCCCGTCCAGCCCGATCCGCGTCAGCAGCACCGGGAACCACACGCTCAGCAGCCCGACCAGCACCCGCGCGGCCAGGAACAGCACTCCCTGCGCGCTGGCGCGATACCGGGTCGCGAACAGTTCGCTGGTCCACAGCCCGTAGAACGCCTGCGCGCCGACCCCGGCGGACACGCCCCAGCCGATGGCGAAGAACAGCAACGTGAACGTGTTCGCGGGCGCGTAGATCAGCGCGGCCCAGGCGAGGATGCCGAGCGCGGCGCCGCCGCAATACAGCCATCGGCGGCTGACCCGGTCGGCGAGCAGCATGAACCCGAGGTAGGTGGCCGCGCTGGTGCAGCCCCACAGCAGGACTTGCAGCAGGTATTGCTCGGTCTCCGAGGTGACGCCTGCGGCGTCGTACACGCGCGGCTGGAAGATCCCGGCCTGCCCTGCGACGGCGTTCCACAGTGCATAGACGCCGAACAGGAACAGCAGCGCCGTCAGGTTCGCCTTCTTGCTGAACAGGCCGCGCAGGCTGCCCAGGAAGGACATCTGCGTGCCCGGTTCCTCGTTGCGGCTGCGCCAGATCTCGGACTCCGCCAGCCCGCGGCGCACCCACCAGGTCACGGCCGCGACCACGAACAGGTGCGCGAAGATCAACCGGCTGCCGAGCAGCCCGAGCGGGCCTACGAGCACGGCCAGCAGGTAGCCGATCATCGGCCCGATCGACCACGCCAGCTGCGCGGTGCCGACGTGCGTGGCCCGCTGGTGGTCGGGGGCCTCCTCGGCGATGTAGGTCCACGACGCGGTCACGCCCGCACCGACCGCGATGCCGGTGAGCACGAACGCGGTCAGCAGCATCCCGTAGGAGACGGCGAACACCGCCAGCAGCACGCCAAGCATGTACAGCAGCAGGTCGTAGGTGTAGATGAACTTCCTGCCGTAGCGGTCGCAGAGCGGTCCGCCGATGGCCGCGCCGACCGCGGCGCCGAAGGCGTTGGCGCAGAGCGAGGCCAGCAGCCCGACCGCGAGGTCGTCCAGGCCGAACCGGTCCTGCCACAGGCTCAGGCTGGTGGCGATGGCGATGATCGAGCCCGCTTCGATGTAGTTCGACATGGCGACGGCGATGGTGGCCCGCCAGCCCGTCGTGCGCTTGCTGCCTGATCGGACCCCCATTGGTCCTCCTGTCCATCGGCCTTGATGTCGCAGGCGCCGGGTGGTGCTGCACGGTGGGTGAATCGTTTTAAATTGCGGCCCACCATAGGGGCAGGCGTTGCCGCCGACAAGACCCCGTTCTGCTCAGCGGTGAAACTCCCGTTATATGCCGGTAAGATCGATGTCACCGCGGGCTGCTTGGCCGCTGTGGGTGGGTTGCGGCTCGATGGCCCCGCGGGCATGTGCTGAGTTGATGTGTAACGGTTCAATCGGATGGATCGGAGTGGTCAGCAGGTGCGCGCGAAGGCGGCTCGGTGCCGGTCACCACGCGCGGTCGCTGACGCGGGCCGCAGTGGCGGGCCGGGGCGAGGCAGTCACGGGCCGGACGATGCAGCGACCGGCGAGCCGCGCGCCTCGCCGAACCCGTGCCGGTGGCTCGTTTTCCGGTGCCGGGATTTAAAATCCGGCGGATGACCGCATTCGATGATCTCGAGCACCTGGACACCTCCACGTTGCCGCCGCGCCAGCAGCGGATCCTGGTCGCGATCCGGGACTGGGTGGTGCGCTACGGGTACTCGCCGAGCACCCGCGAGATCGGTGACGCGGTCGGTCTGCGCTCCTCGTCGTCGGTCTCGAAGCACCTGGCGAGCCTGGAGGAGAAGGGTTTCCTGCGCCGCGGCACCTCGGTGTCCCGGCCGATGGACGTGCGCGCTTTCCTGCACGAGCCGCGCGCGGCGGAACCGGCCGACGACTCGGTGACCGTGCCGGTGGTGGGCGACATCGCCGCGGGCGCGCCCATCGCGGCGGACGAGCACACCGACGACGTGCTGGCGCTGCCTCGCGAACTCGCCGGGCGCGGCACCGTGTTCGCGCTGCGCGTGCGCGGTGACTCGATGGTCGACGCGGCGATCTGCGACGGGGACATGGTCGTGGTGCGCCAGCAGCCCGAGGCGCATTCGGGCCAGATCGTCGCCGCCATGCTCGACGAGGAGGCGACGGTGAAGGTGTACCGCCGCCGCAACGGGCACGTCTTCCTGGAGCCGCGCAACGCGGACTACGACGTCATCGACGGTGACGAGGCCGTGGTCCTCGGCGTGGTCGTGTCGGTGTTGCGCAGCTTCTAGTTCCTCGGTGCCGCGAGTCCATAGTGGACCATGGTGCCGGGCTTCCCGATCATCGCCGCACTGGCGGCCGTCGGTAGCGTGGCCACCGGCAACGGCGACGGGAGGACACGATGGCGAAGCTCGATCTGCGTGTGCGGCTGCTCGGCCGGCTGATGAAGCTGCGGCCGGTGACGGACCTCGACGAGGCCCGCCTGCTCGAACTCCAGCAGAAGACGGTTCCGCGAAACGCCGCGACCGACCTGCTTTTCGGCGGAGTCGCCGACGGCGTGGCGCTGACCGATGGCACGGCCGAGGGCGAGACCGGCCGAATAGCGGTCCGCAGCTACCGGCCGCGCGGTGCCACGGGCGCACTGCCGCTGGTGGTCAACTACCACGGCGGCGGCTGGACGCTGGGTTCGCTGAGCCAGTCGGACTGGTTGTGCAGCCAGGTGTGCGCCGCCACCGGCGCGGTGGTCGTCTCGGTCGACTACCGGCTCGCGCCCAAGAACCGCTGGCCCGCGGCTCCGGAGGACTGCTACGCCGCCCTGGTCGACCTGGTGGACCGGGCCGCCGAGTTCGGCGCGGATCCCGAGCGCGTCGCGGTGATGGGCGACAGCGCGGGCGGGAACCTCTCCGCGGTGGTCAGCTTGATGGCCCGGGACCGCTCCGGGCCGCGGATCTCGCACCAGGCGCTGATCTACCCGGGGGTCGACCTGACCCGCAGCAGCCCGTCGATCGATGAGAACGCCGACGCCCCGATCCTGAGCAAGGCCGACACCACCGTGTTCCGCGATCACTACCTGGGCGGTCAGGACCCGCGGCACCCTTATGCTTCGCCGCTGTTCGCGGACCTTTCCGGGCTGCCGCCCGCGCTCGTGCAGATCGCCGAGCACGATCCGATCCGCGACGACGGCGCGCGTTACGCCGCGGCGTTGCAGGAGGCCGGAGTGCCCGCCCGGCTGACCGAGTACGTGGGGATGCCGCACGGCTACCGGTCCTTCCCGCGCCTGTGCCGATCGGCCCCGCAGGCGTTGGCCGAGATCTGCGCGCAGCAGCGGGCCGTGTTCGCCGGATAGTCGCCCGCCGCCGCGGACTCGTCGCAGCTGTCGCACGTGTCGCGCCCGCGACGAGCCACGCCGCGGGCGGACTCGAAGCGGTTTAAATCAGCTGAATTAGATGCTACGATGCAACTAATTGGCAGGCGCCGAACGCGGGTCCGCGATCGGCGGGCCGGTGCGACGAATTCAGCGAGGGGCGGCCGATGACCTCAGTGGAACCCTAGCGCTACCCGTTCAGCGAACCCGAACGGCTCGAGCCCGAGCC
>NZ_JAFRFW010000715.1:0-3145 GCF_017434145.1 Saccharopolyspora sp.
CGGCGCGCGCGAAAGCGGCGCCGCGGCGAGGTGAGAACACTGAGGAGGAGCTGGGAATGTCCGGCGATGCAGCCCAGGCAACGCTACCGCCGCTGGTGGAACCGGCCGCGGAGCTGACCAAGGAAGAGGTCGCCCGCTACAGCCGCCACCTGATCATCCCGGACGTCGGGATGGCCGGGCAGAAGCGGCTGAAGAACGCGCGGGTCCTGATCATCGGAGCAGGCGGGCTCGGCAGCCCGGCGATGCTGTACCTGGCCGCGGCCGGGGTCGGCACCATCGGCATCGTGGAGTTCGACCACGTCGACGAGTCGAACCTGCACCGCCAGGTGATCCACGGCCAGTCCGACCTGGGGCGGCCGAAGGCGGAGTCGGCGCGCGACTCGATCGCCGAGATCAACCCGTTCGTCCAGGTGAACCTGCACCAGGTGCACTTGTCCTCGGACAACGCGCTGGACATCTTCGCCGACTACGACCTGATCCTGGACGGCACCGACAACTTCGCCACCCGGTACCTGGTCAACGACGCGGCGGTGCTGTCCGGCAAGCCCTACGTGTGGGGTTCGATCTTCCGGTTCGAGGGCCAGGTCAGCGTGTTCTGGGACAAGTACGGCCCGAACTACCGCGACCTGTACCCGGAGCCGCCGCCGCCCGGGATGGTGCCGTCCTGCGCCGAAGGCGGCGTGCTCGGCGTGCTGTGCGCGTCCATCGGCTCGGTCATGAGCACCGAGGCGATCAAGCTCATCACCGGCATCGGCGAGAGCCTGCTGGGCCGCCTGATGATCTACGACGGGCTGGAGATGAGCTACCGCACCGTCAAGATCCGCAAGGACCCGAACGCGGAGCCGATCAACGAGCTGATCGACTACGAGGCGTTCTGCGGCGTGGTCTCGGACGACGCGCAGCAGGCGGCGGTGAACAGCACGATCACCCCGCGCGAGCTCAAGGACAAGTTCGACCGCGGTGACGAGTTCCAGTTGGTCGACGTCCGGGAGCCGCACGAGTACGAGATCGTCAAGATCGACGGCTCGACGCTGATCCCGAAGGACCGCATCCTCTCCGGCGAGGCGCTGTCCGAACTGCCGCAGGACAAGCAGATCGTGTTGCACTGCAAGTCCGGCGGGCGTTCCGCGGAGGCGCTCTCGGCGCTGCACAAGGCAGGTTTCTCGGACGCGGTGCACGTCGGCGGCGGCGTGCTCGGCTGGGCCAACGAGGTGGACCAGAGCCTGCCGACCTACTGATCGAGGGTTTTCGGAAGCGGTGCCGGTTGCCCGGTGCCGCCGAAGGGTCGGAGCGAGCAGCGGTGCTGCCGCTCGGCCGAACGGAATCCCGTCCGCGACGGCCCGGCGCCCAACGTGGTGCCGGGCCGTTCGCGTGCCGGGCCGTTGGTCATCGACCTGATCACGCTCCCGGAGCGTCGCCCGCCGATCGGGGGACGCGGGAGGTAGCGTCTGCGCCGTGACTGCAACACCGGAGCCGCCCCCGACGCACGTGCGCGCGGCGTTCGGTGCCCGCGGCGAGGACGCCGAACTCGTCGACGGCGCCGTCGCCTGGCGTTGCGGCGAGGTCGTGCTCAAACCCGCGGCGAACACCGCCGAGGCGGCGTGGACGGCGCAGACCCTGGACCTGCTGTAACCGGAAGAGGTGCGGGTCGGTCGCCCGGTGCGATCCACCGACGGCCGCTGGGTGGTGTCCGGCTGGTCGGCCAGCCGGGACATCGCCGGGCGCCCGGAGCCGCGGCACGACGAGGTCGTGGCCGCGTCGCTGCGGCTGCACACCGCCAGCAACGTGCTGACCCGGCCGAGGTTCCTGGACGCGCGGCAGGACATCTACTCGCTGGCGGACCGGATGTCGTGGGGCGAGGAGGACTACCCGCTGCCGCTGGACAAGGGCGGCCGGCTCTACGACGTGCTTGCGGCGTCGAGGCGGAAGACGCAGCTGCGACCGCAGGTGGTGCACGGCGACCTGTTCGGCAACGTGCTGTTCGCGGGCAACGCTCCGCCCGGCGTCATCGACTTCACGCCGTTCTGGCGACCCGCCGAGTGGGCCGCCGCGGTCGCGGTGATCGATGCGTTGTCCTGGGGCGGGTCGGATGCGGCGATCGTGGAGCGCTGGTCGCACCTGACGGATTGGCCGCAGGCGCTGCTGCGCGCGCTGCTGTTCCGGCTCGCGGTGCACGCGCTGCACCCGCGTTCCACGACGCAGTCGCTGGCGGGGCTGGAACACGCGTCCCAGATGGTCCTCGAAGTCCTCTGACACCCGGATTCCCGGTAGGTGCGGGTGGGCTGATCGGTCCAGCGGGGTGTGAGGATGGGGCGATGGAAGCGAGCTCCGAGGAACGTCCGCTGCACGGGTTCACCGTGGGGATCACCGCCGAGCGCAAGGCCGCCGAACTGGGTTCGTTGCTGCAGCGGCGCGGCGCGGCGGTGCGCTACGGGGCCGCGATGCACACGGTTCCCGCACCGGACGACGGCGAGCTGATCGCGGCCACCGATGCCGTGCTGGCCGAGCCCGTGCACTACGTGGTCGCGGTGACCGGCTCGGGATTCCGCGGCTGGCTGGAGGCCGCCGAGCGGCGCGGTATCGGCGAACGCCTCAAGCAGCACTTGGGCGAGGCGGAACTGCTCGCCCGCGGCGCCAAGGCCAGCGGCGCGATCCGCGGTGCCGGGCTGCGGGAATCGTGGACCGCGCCGTCCGAGGAGATGCCGGAGACGCTGGAGCACCTGCTGCTCCGCGGTGTCGAGGGCAAGCGCGTGGTCGTGCAGCTGCACGGCGATCCGATGAGCGAATTCCGGGAGAAGCTGCGCGCTGCGGGCGCCGAAGTGCTGCCGATCGTGGTGTACCGCTGGGAGGACCCGGCCGACCTGCCCGCGCTGGACGCGCTGATCGACGCGGTGATCGCCGGAGAGATCGACGCGCTGCCGTTCACCAGCGCGCCCGCAGCGACGAACTTCCTGATGCGGGCGGAGCGGACCGGGCGCGGTGAACGGTTGTTGACCGCCTTGCGGGAGAAGGTGTTCATCGCCTGCGTGGGGCAGGTGACCGCGGCACCGATCACCCGCGCCGGACTGCCCTGCTCGACGCCGGAGCGGGCGCGCACGGCCGCGCTGGTGCGGCTGATCGCCGACGAACTTCCGGATCGCCGCCG
>NZ_JAFRFW010000716.1:0-1566 GCF_017434145.1 Saccharopolyspora sp.
ACCGGTTGTTCCCGCTCGCCCAGCAGCGCGACCTGGCCGACGGCCTGCCGGGCTGCGGCCCCGCGCGGGTGGTGCGCTCGGCGGCCGGGCACGACGGGTTCCTCACCGAGAACGATCAGGTGGGAGCGCTGCTGCGGGAGCTGCTGGCCGAGTCTTGACTTCACCGCGGACGAGGCCAACCGTGTGGCAATGAGCACCTACGACGAACGCCCGTGGCTGGCCCGCTACGACGCCGGGCAGCCGCACGACGTCGCCGCCGAGTTCCCGAACGCGCTGGAGATGTTCCAGGACTCCGTGCGCCGCCACCCGGACCTCCCGCTGATCCACTACTTCGACGGGACGCTCACCGTCCGCGAGTTCGACGAACTCACCGACGCCTTCGCCTGCGCGCTGCTGGAGCGCGGCTGCTCGCCCGGCGATCGGGTCGCGCTCGACCTGCAGAACGTGCCGCAGTTCGGCATCGCGATGGTCGGCGCCTGGAAGGCCGGCTGCATCGCGGTCTCGATCAACCCGATGAACCGGCACCGCGAGCTGGCGCTGCTGCTGGCCGACTCCGGAGCGCGCGTCCTGGTGGCGCTGCGCGGGCTGTACGAATCGGTGGGTGCCGCGGTGCTGCCGGACAGCCCGGTGGAGCTGACGATCACCACCTCCGAGCACGAGTACCAGACCCGCAGCGACCCGCGAGCACTACCGGACCCGATCGAGACCGTGCCCACCGGCACCGAGGACATGGCCGGGCTGATCGCCGCGCACCGCGGCCGGCGCCCGCCGCGGGTCTCGCCCGGCCCGGACGACGTCGCCGTGCTCACCTACACCTCCGGGACCACCGGCCCGCCGAAGGGCGCGATGAACCCCCACGGCAACATCGTGTTCGACGCTCGGGTGTGGCGGGACTGGATCGGTGTCGGCGCCGACGACGTGATCCTCGGTGTGGCGCCGATGTTCCACATCACCGGGATGGTCGGGCACCTGGCGCTGGCGCTGCTGACGCCGGCACCGCTGGTGCTGACCCACCGGTTCGAGGCCACCGCCGCGGTCGACGCGATCCGCGAGCACCGGCCGACGTTCACCGTCGGGGCGATCACCGTGTTCATCGCCCTGATGAACGCTCCGGGCGCGAGCAAGGACGACTTCACCAGCCTGCGCAAGATCTACTCCGGTGGCGCGCCGATCCCGCCGAGCACGGTGCAGGCGTTCGAGCAGCAATTCGGGCAGCGGATCCACAACGTCTACGGGCTCACCGAGACCTCTTCGGCCACGCACGCCCAGCCGTTCCACGCCGAGTCGCCGGTCGACGAGCTATCCGGTGCGCTCTCGGTCGGCGTGCCCGTCTACAGCACGGACGTGCGGATCATCGGCGAGGACGGCGCGGACCTACCGCCCGGCGAGGAGGGCGAGCTGGTGATCTCCGGCCCGCAGGTGGTGCCGGGATACTGGAACAAGCTCGAGGAGACCGCGCACGCCCTGCCCGGCGGCGTGGTGCACACCGGCGACGTCGGCTACATGGACGCCGCGGGCTGGTTCTACCTGGTGGACCGCAAGAAGGACCAGATCAACGCGGGCGGC
>NZ_JAFRFW010000717.1:0-1857 GCF_017434145.1 Saccharopolyspora sp.
CGGCGCGCCGTGCGTCCCGGCGGCAGGCGGCGTGCCCGCGCCGGTCGACGGGTTCGGTGTGGTCATCTGGCCCAGGTCGAGCGCGGACGGCGCGGGGCTACGCGGAACCGAACTGCTCGACGCGGAGCCGGCTGCGGGTGCGGAGGCGGCCGACGTGGAGCTCGCCGCTGCGCCGCTGTGCCCGTGCCCGGCGGCCGCGGACGGGTCCGGACCGGACACGGTTTGCGGTGCCGGGCCGGGGTTCGCGGGCGGCTGGGGCGGAGCAGGTGCCGGGGCGCTCGCGGCAGGGGCTGCAGGGGCTGCGGGGGCGGCGGAAGCGGTGGCCGCTGCGGTGTGCGCGGGCGACGGAGTCGCGTGCGTCGGCATCGACCAGCCCGCGGACTGCTGCGGTTCCGCCGAGAGGGTGCGCACCTCGGACGCGGACGATTCCGAGTCCTGCTTACGCGAGACGGTCTCCGGGCGTTCGGAGTCCGACTGCGAGCCCTCGTCCGGCCCGGAACTCTCGTCCGGCCCGGAGTTCCCGGCCGACCCGGAACTCTCGCCCGACCGGGAGTTCTTTTCCGACCCGGACTCTTCGCCCGACTGGAAACTCCGCTCAGAGCCCGACGACCAGCCGCCCGAGCTCTTCAGCTGCCGTCCGAGCACGCCGGGCGCGGATTGCCAGCCGCCTGCCGACGAGTCCTCGGTGGACTTGTCACCGGTGCCCTCCCGCGACGAGCCCCCGGATCGCCCGCCGAGCACGGCGGGCGAGCTCTGCGCGGCGACCGCGAGCCACGGCGCACCCGTCGGCGAGCTGCCGGACTCCGACGCACCCGCGGCGTTCGGCGGCTGCCCGGTGTCCTGCCACCCGCCGCCCGAGGTGTCGCTCACGGTCGTCGCCCCCGAACCCGGACCGGACGACCAGGACATGGCCTGTTCCGCACCGCCGGAACCGGAAGCGCTCCACCCGCCAGACCCGGACGAGGCAGCGCGCAGCGCGAGCGGATCGGCGGCGCCGGGCGTGCTACCGCCCTTGCCAGGCATCGCGGTCATGGACTTGGCGACATCGCTGTAGACCGCGGCGATGTCGTAGACGATCTGCCGAGCCTGCTGGGTGCGCTCCTTGTCACCGGGTGAAGACGACTGCGAACCGTTTCCGGGCGAGTTCGGCGCGGGAACTCCCAACGCCTGGCTCGGCGGACCTTGTTGCGGCCCGGCAGCTCCGGATGGCCCGCCCGGAGCTACGGGCGGGCCACCCGGAGCTCCCACCGGCTGTCCCGGAGCTCCCACCGCTTGCCCGGGAGCTGCGGGCGGCTGCCCCGGCATTCCCGGCTGTGCGGCGGCTTGCGCGCTGCGCTGCTGTTCGAGATCCCGCATCCGGCGCTGCCCCTCGGCCACCGCATCGCCGGCGCGGCGCAACATTCGCGCATAGCCGGGCGCCGACGTGGCTTCCAGGACCTTCTCGTTCTCCGCGGCGAGCCGATCGCCCGCCTCGACGGCGCGGTCGATCGTCGCACCGGAGGAATGCGTGCCGAGATCGCGCCACTGCGCGCGGAACCTGTCGGTGACCTCGCGCAGCCGGTCCGCGGCACGGTCGAACGCGCCGGCCTGGCGGTAGAACAGGTCCGGCGAGGTGCCGTGCACCAGCTGTGCCAGCTGCTCGAAGTCGAGCTGCTCCAGGTACGGGTCGGTGGCGGGAGTCGGCTGTGCGCCTGCCATCGATTCAACTCCGTCCGATCACCGGCGGGGGGTTGTCCTCGTTTTGATCGTCCCAGGTGCCGTCGTCGGCCTTCATCCAGATCTGCGGCTCACGTTCCTGGTTCTGCTGCCCGGCACCGGCACCGGCCCCCATGCCGCCACCCATCGGCGACATCGGCA
>NZ_JAFRFW010000718.1:0-2558 GCF_017434145.1 Saccharopolyspora sp.
CCGCTACCAGTGGCTGGCCGAGCAGCTGGTCGGCAACCGCGCGCTGGTGGTGGCCGAGGACCACGTCGGCCACGGCGAGTCGCCCGGCGAGTGGGCGGCGGTTCCCGACGCCGATCAGGTCATCGCGGACCTCGACGCGGTGCGCCGAGACGTCCTCGTGCGGCACCCGGACCTGCCGGTGGTGCTGATCGGGCATTCGCTGGGCGGCATGTTCGCGGTGCGCTTCGCGCAGAAGCACCCGGACGCGCTGGCCGCCCTGGTGCTCTCCGCGCCGGTGCTGGGCACCTGGCACGTGCTGGATCTGCTGGAGTGCGACGAGATCCCGCAGACCCGCATCGACCCGGCGACGTTGTCCCGCGACCCGGAGGTCGGCCGCGAGTACACCGAGGACCCTCGGGTGTGGCACGGCCCGTTCAAGCACACGACGTTGACGATGGTCGACCGCTGCCTCACCGAGATCAACGATGGCCCGGCGTTGCGGATTCCGACGCTGTGGCTGCACGGCGCGGACGACGAACTGGTTCCGGAAGCGGACACCCGGACCGGCATCGACCGGGTGCGCGGCACCGAATTCCACGAGCACATCTACCCCGGCGCGCGGCACGAGCTGTTCAACGAGACGAACAAGGCCGAGGTGGTCGAGGAAGTGCTGACCTTCGTCGGGCGCGAGCTCAACACGTGAAACCCGAACGGTCTGCTGCTATTACTCGTTCGTAGTGCTGACTGCGCACCCTCGATCACTTCGACTCGATCGCGCAGTTCGACTATCACTCACACGGGTCCACATCGCCGCCCGACCGGTTGCGACCTGCTGTTTCGGAGCGCAGCGTTGGAACCGTCGGCGACCGGCCCCCGGAGCGGGCTGCTTTTCCGGCGGCCTTCGGACGATCCCGAGCTGCTCCGGCAGCGACGAGTGAGGCGGTAGTCATGAAGGACGTGAAGCGTGCGCAGGACTTGATCGGCAGCGACGTGTACGACACCGGCGGCGAACGCATCGGCCGGGTCGGCAACGTCTACGTCGACGACAGCAGCCACCAGCCGGAATGGGTCACCGTGCGCACCGGGATGTTCGGCACGAAGGAGAGCTTCGTGCCGCTGACCGGTGCGGAACGAAGTGACCGGGGCATCAACGTGGGGGTGTCCAAGGAGAAGGTGCGCGACGCCCCGCGCGTCGACGTGGAACACGGCCACCTCTCCGACAACGAGGGCCGTGACCTCTACACCTACTACGGGATGCAGCCCGGTTCGACCTCGCCGCAGCAGCGGGACGTGCCGCGGCAGCAGAGCACCGGCGGCACCGAGGGTGCTGCCACGGAAACCGCGACCGCGGCTTCCGGGAGCCGTACCACCGAGCAGGAGAGCCGTTCGAGCGCCACCGGTTCCGAAACCGGGACCGCGTCGACCTCCGCTGCGGGCACGGCGTCGACCACCACGGGCGCGACCGAGACCGGCTCGATGTCCGGAACCCGCCAGTCCGGCGACACGGCGCAACGCACCGCGGGCGAGAGCACGACTCGCGGGGACAGCGCGGGCATGAAGTCGATGACCCGCTGCGAGGAACGGCTGCGGATCAACACCGAGCAGGCGGAATCCGGCCGGGTGCGGGTGCGCAAGTACGTCGTCACCGAGCAGCAGTCGGTGACCGTGCCGGTCAGCCACGAAGAGGTCCGCATCGAGCGCGAGCCGATCAGCGAGTCCGAGCGCGGTTCGATGTCCTCGGCCCGGATGGGCGAGGAGGAGCAGGAGGTCGTGCTGCACGAGGACCGGCCGACGGTGAGCAAGGAATCCGTTCCGGTGGAGCGGATCCGGCTGCGCACCGAGACGGTCACCGAGGAACGGACCGTGCAGGACGAGGTGCGGATGGAGCGCTTCGACGTGCAGGACCAGAGCGGCAGGCACCACGAGCGCTCCGACGGACGCGGCAGCTCCGGCCAGACCGAGACCGGCGGCTCCGGCACCGGCGGCCAGAGCGGTTCCGGCGGCCAGAGCGGCACCGGTGGCCAGCGCAGCGGTGGCGGCACTCCTCGCTCCTGACCCGTATCGACACCGATGGCCCGCACCCGAACGGGGCGGGCCATCGCTCGTTCGCAGCGCCGCCACCGGTCGCCGGGAGTTCACCTGATCAACCCTTCGCCGGGTTGCGAAGGATGCGGGACAATCTCCGCGCGATGACTGAGAACACCGGCCTGGAACTGCTCATCACCGTCGTGCTCGGCGCCGAGGACGACGGTCGCGCCCGCGAGGCGTGCCTGCCGCTGCTGCAGCGCGTCGGCGGCCGGATCGTGGAGTCCGGCGACTGCTCCGACGAGGAACCGGGCTGCTGGTCGGTAACGATCAGCAGGCCCGCGGACTCGACGCACACCGGTCCGGCCGCGCTTGCCCGCGCGGTGCGCACCTTCCTGCGCGAGCTCGGTTCGCTCTACAGCGGCCAACGGGTGGCGTGCGAGCCGCCTGCGGCGTGGGCCGTGATCGACGATCCGGAACTGGTCGGCGAGCTGGTTCCGGGCGGGGAACGACTGCTGCTGGAGGCGTGGGCCGCCGGGCCGGTGCTGCAGGAC
>NZ_JAFRFW010000719.1:0-3592 GCF_017434145.1 Saccharopolyspora sp.
AACCTCCTCGGCGACCTGGGCATCCCGGTGCTCGGCGAGCTCGGCTTCGGCCACTGCGCGGCGCAGCGGACCATGCCGCTGGGAGTGGCCGCGGAACTGGACACGTCCGCGCAGCGGCTCAGCGTCCTGCAACCGGCGTTGCGCTGACACCCCTGGCCGGGTCGGCCGGCCGTTCCGGATAGAACGGGGACATGCGGGTCCGAGCGATCACACCGGAAAAGCTGGCCGATGAACTCGCCGAGACCATCGCCGAGGTGCGCGCGCCGCGGCCCCGGGTGGCCGTCGACGGCGCCGTCGGCACCGCGGAGTTCGCCGACGGTCTGGTCGAACCGCTGCGGGTGCGCGGCCGGGAGGTCGTGCGGGTGAGCACCTGGCGCTACGTGCGCGCGGCGTCGCTGCGGCTGGAGCACGGGCGCGACGATCCGGATTCGTTCTACGAGAGCTGGTTCGACTTCGGCGGGCTGCGCCGCGAAGCGCTCGATCCGCTCGCCAGCGGCGGCTCCGGACTGGTGCTGCCCGCGCTGTGGGACGTGACGACCGACCGTTCCCCCAGGCTCGACCGGGTCCGGCTACCGGAGCACGGCGTGCTGCTGGTGGACGGGCCGCTGCTGCTCGGCGCCGGGTTGCCGTTCGAGCTGACCGTGCACCTGTGGCTGCCGGGGCGGTCGCTGCAGCGCCACCTCGCCGAGTCCGAGCACTGGACGCTGCCCGCGTTCGACCGCTACAGCGCCGAAGTCGCGCCCGAACGGCTCGCCGACCACGTCGTCCGCGTGGACCGTCCGGGCCATCCCGCGGTGGTCGACGGGTTCGGCTGAATCACGCGTGATGCGTCGCCGCGACCGTGTACAGCTTCGGATCGGAGGTCGCCAGCGCCGTGGCCGAGGACATGTGCTCCTGCGCGGCCGGGTCGGCGAGCATCGCGCGGAAGGCGGCTTCGTCGCGCCATTGCGCGTAGTTGACCACGGTGTGCCCGTCCCGGCTGGCGTGGATGTTCGCCGAGACGAACCCGTCGCGGTGCCGCATCACCGCTTCGGTCGCCTCGTTCAGCAGCGACACGAGTTCCTGCTGCTTGTCCGGTTGGACGTGGAAGACGTTGATCAGCGTGGTGATCGCGGCGTCCGGGTCGATCGTGCTGGTGGCCATGACGGCTCCTCACCGGTGCGAAGTTCCTACTCGGCCAGGGTGCCCCAGCTGCCGGTCCCGTTCGCGTCGATCGCCGCGGCCACCGGTTCGCTCACTCCGCGGCCGGTTCGCCGCGGCCCGCCAGCGAAGGCACCGCGGCCAGCAGCGTCCTGGTGTAGTCGTGCTGCGGTTCGAGCAGCACCTGTTCGACCGGCCCGAGTTCGACGATCTCGCCGCGGTACATCACCGCCACCCGGTCGGCGATGTTCCAGGCCAGCCCCAGATCGTGCGTGATGACCAAAGTGGACAGACCGCGGGTTTCGCGCAGCCGCAGCAGCAGCGCGAGGATCTCGCCGCGGACGGTGGCGTCCAGCGAGGCCACCGGTTCGTCGGCCACCAGCACCTTCGGGTCCAGCACCAGCGCACCGGCGATCACCACCCGCTGCCGCTGGCCGCCGGAGAGCTCGTGCGGGAAGCGCGACAGGAAGTCCTCGGCGGGCCGCAGCTCGGCCGCCTCCAACGCGGCCACGACCTTCGCCGACTCGTCGGCGGCGGCACCGTGGATCCGCAGCCCCTCGGCCACCAGCTCGTAGACGGTGTTGCGCGGGTTGAGCGCACCGGTCGGGTCTTGCAGCACCAGCTGCACCAGCCGCCGGTACTCCCGCAGCCCGGCCGACGAACTCGGCAGCGGTGCGCCGTCGAAGCGCACCTCGCCCGCGGTCGGCGGCTGCAACCCGAGCAGCGTCCTGGCCAGCGTGGTCTTGCCGGAACCGGACTGGCCGACCAGGGCCACGATCTCCTGCTCCCCCACCTGCAGATCCACTTCGCGAACCGCGCGCACCGGCGGGCCCGAACGCGCCGGGAACGTCACCGACACCCCCTCGGCCGACAGCAGCGCACGACCCGGCTCGCCCGGCTGCACCAGCCGGAACCCGGGATCGCCCACGGTCGGGAACGCCTCCGCCAACGCGCGGCTGTGCGGGTGTTCCGGAGCGGCCATGAGCCGGTGGGACGGGCCGTGCTCGACGACCTCGCCCTGGTACATCACCGCGATCCGGGCGCAGCTCGACGACAGCACCGACAGGTCGTGGCTGATCACCAGCAGCGCGATGCCGCGCTCGGCGACCAGCCTGCCCAGCAGTTCCAGCACCTGCGCCTGCACCACCACGTCCAGCGCGGTCGTCGGCTCGTCGGCGATGATCAACCGCGGATCGCAGGCCAGCGCCATCGCGATCATCACGCGCTGCTTCTGACCGCCGGAGAGCTCGTGCGGGTAGGCGTCGGCGCGCTCGGCGGGCAGCTCCACCGCCTCCAGCAGCTCGACCACCCGCGCCCGCGGATCGCCGGAGACGGTCTCGTGCAACCGCATCGGCTCGGCGATCTGCGCGCCGATCGTCTGCACCGGGGTCAGCGCGTGCATCGCGCCCTGGAACACCACCGACGCCGTGGACCACCGCACGGCGCGCATCCGCCCGAACGACATGCCGCGCACGTCCTGCCCATCGAGCAGCCGCGCACCGCCCACCTCAGCCGAGCGCGGCAGCAGCCGCAGCACCGACATGGCCAGCGTCGTCTTGCCGCACCCGGACTCCCCGGCCAGGCCGAGCGTGTCGCCCGGTTCCAGGCTCAGGTCCACGTCCCGCACGGCCGGGGATGCCGCGCCGCGGTAGGTGATCGACACTCCGCGCAGCTCCAGGATCGGGCTCATCGCTGCCCCCGCAACCTCGGGTTGAACACCGTCTCCATCGCCCTTCCGCACAGCGTGAAACTCAGCACCACCAGCACGATCCCGATCCCGGGCGGCAGCAGGTACCACCACGCGCCGCCGGTGACCGCACCGGTGTCCATCGCGGACTTGAGCATCGAGCCCCAGGAGGCGCGGCTCGGATCGCCGAGCCCGAGGAACGCCAGCGTGGACTCCATGATGATCGCGCTGGCCACCGACAACGTGGTGTTCGCGAACACCAGCGGCAGCACGGCGGGCAGCACGTGCTTGCGGATCACGTGCGCGTGCCCGCCGCCGAGCACCTGCGCCCGCTCGATGTAGGGCCGGGCTTCGACGGTCAGCGTCTGCGCGCGCACCAGCCGCGCCGTGGTCGGCCACGAGGTCACCCCGATCGCCAGCACGATCGTGCCGAGCCCGCGTTCCAGCACTGTGGACAGCGCGATGGCCAGCACCAGCGCGGGCAGCACCAGGAAGAAGTCGGTGATCCGCATCAGCACCGTCTCGGTCCACCCGCTGAAGTGCGCGGACAGCACGCCGACGATCGTGCCGATCACCACCGACAGCACCGCCGCGGCCAGGCCCACCACCAGCGACACCCGCGCGCCCCACCACGTCAGCAGCAGTACCGAGCGGCCGGATTCATCGGTGCCGAGCCAGAAATCCGCGTTCGGCGCCTGCAGCGAATCACCGGTCGCGCTGGTCACGTCCAATCCGGACTGCTGGGTCAGCACCGGTGCCAGCAAC
>NZ_JAFRFW010000720.1:0-5725 GCF_017434145.1 Saccharopolyspora sp.
ACCGTGGTGGGCCCGGACAACACGCACTGGACGGACGGCCAGGTGCGGGTGGAAGGCAACGCGGTCACGGCTCCGGTACGGGAGCTTGGGCCGGCCGGGCGCTACACCGTGGCGTACCGGGTGCTGTCCAACGACGGACATCCGGTGCCCGGCAAGGTGTCGTTCACGCTCACCGAACCCGGCGGCGGCACCCCGGCCCCGCCACCGGCCGCCGCGGACGGGTCGCAGCAGCACTCCGGCGGCGCGATGCCGATCTGGCCGTGGATCGCGGGTGCGGTCGTGCTGGTCATCGCCGGGCTGGTGCTGGCGCTGCGGCTGGGCAAGCCGACCGACGAGGGCTGATCCGCCGGGCTCCGACTGGCACGTTCGGCGGTATGACGCGGCGCAGCGCGAACTAGAGTCGAGCACTGCGCCGCGAACCGTGCGATCATCGGCGGCCCCGGCAGGCGCGCAGAGCTTCAGCCGCGCCGAATCGGACCCGATTCTTCCGCGATGCGAAAATTCGTGCCCTGTCGCCGAACGGTCATTCGCGCTCGGTGAGTTGCTGGGCGGTCGGCATCTGCAGCGTCTCCAGCCGCCCCACGGCACCGCGCCCGCGCCGCGCGAGCTCACGCCGGCTGATCCGGCCATCGGCATAGATCCGGTAAGCGTGGCTGAGCATCACCAGCTCGGCCAGGTGATCCACGGCGCGCTGCCGCGCCTGCTCGCTCAGCCCGGGCACCAGCCCGACCTCGGTGTCCACCACGTCGTCCAGCACCCGCGCGGAATGCAGCGCCTTGCGGCCGCGCAGCGTCACCTTCCGGCCCATCCGCCGCAGCCATGCGGCCCTTCCGCTCGATCCGTCCACTCGGCCCCCCAACAGCCGCCGACATCCACGTCTGACTACCACGCCAGGGTCACGTCTTTCACCAAGAATCACCGCACGAACAACCTGGGTCGACAAAGTTCGCCCGATCGTACGTATCAACTTCCTAGCGATACGGCTCCCACTGCACCGTGCGATCACCCTCGCGCATCGAACGCAGCCGGATCCGCAGCTGCTCCCGCACACCCGGATTGCTGCGCAGGATCGGCAGCACGCTGGCCGTGATCTTCAGCTCGCGCAGGTCGCGCAACACCTGGAAGCCCGGCCAAGCCGTCACGTCGAAGCCGTAGACCGCGGCCAGCTCCCGGTAGCGCTCCGGCGGTGCGCCGAGCCGCAACATGCCGACCGCCATCGGCGTGAGGTCCCACTCCGGCGGCCCAGCGCACAACGAATCCAGATCGCACAGCAGCGGCCCCTCCGGACCTGCGATCAGGTTGCCGAGGTGCGCGTCGCCGTGCACCACCGAGCGGGCCAGCGGGAACTCCAGCCGTCCCAACCGCTCCTCGACGTCGTCGCAGTAGTGCTGCAGGAACGCGCAGTCGGCGGCGTCCAGCTCCTCCGCGTCCGCGATGCGCCTGCGCACGTCTTCCATCGGGCGCCATTCGGGCAACGTGGACGGCACCGACAGCGCGTGCACCTGCCGCAGCAACCCGCCCAGGTCGCTACCGCCCGGCGCCGGGCCGGCCTCCGGCACCGCCTGCCACAGCGTCGCCAGATGCCCTCCCGCGCGCACCGGCTGCGCAACTCCCGGCAGCAGCCGCACCGCGGGCACCTGGTGCTCGGCCAGCACGCGACCGGCCTCCACGACGTTGACCGCGCGGTAGGAGAACGACGGAGCCAGCACGATCCGCACGATCACCGGATGCTCCCGCAGCAGGAACACCCCGTTGTTGACGAACCGCACCAGCTTCGCCCCGCGCGGGTCCAACCCCGCGGCGGCGCAGATCTCCGCCAGCGCCATCGCCAGCTTCGGCCGGGTGTAGCGGCCTTCCGCGGCACGGGTGCGCGACGTCATCGAGAACCCCTCGGAGTGCGGCCGCGCACCGCCGCCGCAGCGGCCTGCTCCCGGGGCGGCGGCCCCGCGCTCACCGGACTCACGTCTCGCGGAACCGGCGGATCTCTTCGGACAGGTCCCGGGCATCGGAGTTCATCCGGTGCTTGCCCGCCTCCACCTGCAGCGGCTTGATCCGGTCGGCGACCCGGGCCGACTTGACCCGCTCGCCGATCTGCAGCGCCTGCCGCCCGACCTTGATGCCCTGCTGCAGGTCGCCGGCCCGGATGTGGTTGGTGGCCTGCAAGCTCAGCCCGAACACGTGCGTGCGCTGCATGTCCGCGCCGTACGCCTCGTTGCACTTGATCGTCTCGGCCACCGCCAGCGGTGCGTACCGGTCCGGGTCGAACACGGCCAGCGCGTCGTGCGCGGAGCCGATCATCCCGTGCAGGTCGTTCTCGTTGAAGAACCGCACCCAGTCCGGCGCCTCGGTGACGTTCGCGCGGGCGAACTCGTCCTTGGTGCGGCCGACCATCTTCTGCACCTGGTCGGGCTTGTTCAACATGCCGTAGGCCCAGGCCTCGTTCGCGCACAGCACCGCGACGGTCAGCGCCGAACCGGACTCCTGCGCGGCGATCTGGCCGAGCTGGAACAGCTTCAGCGCCTCGTTCGGCTCCTGGTAGTGCAGGTAGACGCGGCCCATCCGGTACAGCACGCTGGCCACCAGGCTGTCGTCCTCGGCCTGCTTGGCGAACTCCAGCGCCTTGCCGAAGTGCCCGCGCGCCGGATCCAGCAGCCCGGTGTCGAACGAAGTCCACCCGGCGAGGCTGTGCATGTCCGCCAGCGACACGTAGAGCTTCTGCTTGACCTGGTCGGATGCGTTCGCATCCAGCAGCTGCTGCGCCCAGGAAAGCTGGGCGACCACGGCGTCCCGGCAGGTGCCGCCGCCGTAGCGGTAGTCCAGGTCGCGTAACGCCTTGGTCGCCGCCTGGATCTGCTGCACGTCGGTCATGCCGATGCGCCCCGGGGCCGGCGTCTGCACATTGCTCGGCACCCAGGTGCTCTCCTCGGCACCGAAGACCGCTGCCCCCATGGTCACCGCCGCGGCGTGGGACAGGAATTTCCGACGCTTCACCGACTCGTCCTCCTCAGCCTGGGGGTCGCTGGAGTTCGCGACCCTCATCGCCGTCGCCCCGTCATAGGCGAGGCCCATGTACCCCCTCGGTATTCCGAGCCCGTCGGCGATGCGGGCCAGCACGTCATAGGCCATGACCTGGCGACCCTTGAGGATCTCGGACACCTCGGACTGCGACTGGCCCGTCGATGCGGCGATCTGGCGCTGCGAAACGCCGACCCGGCGCAGTTGCCGGTAGATCTCGCTGACGTTCCGGGCCGCCAACGCGTCCCGCATCCTTCGCTCGTTCCACACGTCGGGTGTAACGAGCGAGCCGTTCGAACCGATGGTGTTCATTTAGACCCCTCACGCTCTGCACGGGCGTCGATCGCAGAGTAAGGGCACTTCGACAAAGCGGTGAAGTGCGATTCGGCAAAGGTGATCGGCCGAGGTGAACTCCGCCGACCGTTCGTCGTCGCGGTCGGGCCGGTCGTCGCCTACCCGCTACCGCCCGCGGCCGACCCGTTCCAATCTAGTCATCGGTAAGCAACCGAGTACGGAGAGGAACCCGATCGGCAGTGGACGGCATCAAGGAGTCGGACCCGCGGTCCGGCGCGGAGCCCACCGGCAGCGTCCCGGTGCCCGCGCAGGCCGGACCGGAGTCCGGAACCGCCGGCCGCCGCCGTTGGTGGCGGGTGCTGTGCCGCGACGTGCTGCACATCCGCCGCTACCTCACCGTGCTGGTCAACCGGGACAGGGTGGTTCTCGTCGGACCGCCCGGCCGCACCGTGGTGCTGTCGACCGACGGAGTCGGCGAGTTGAGCAACGCACTGCGGAAGGCCGCTGAGCAGGCGAGAGAGTGACGGTGACGTTTCGGTGGACGAGGTATTGGGTCAGGTGCTGCGCAACGCGGTGTGGGAGCGGCTCGACGTGCTGAGCGAGCTGGCGAACCGCGCGGACGCCCCGTCCCTGCTGTCCGCGGCGCGTTCCGAGCTCCCTCGGCTGACCGAGGGGTGGCGAACGCTGCTGGCCGCTCACGACACCGACGACAAGGGCAACTGCACGGAGTGCTCGACCCGATGGCGCCCCCGCAGCGCACCGTGCTCGGTGTGGCGCTCGGCCTACGAGCACCTGGTCGCCGGTGCCCTCGCACCCCGTCCCGCCAGGCACCAGCGCCCGGCGCACGAGCTGCGCCCGGCCGCGCCGGTGCCCTAGGCCGGCGGCCTCGGCGCGGTCCGGTCAGCACCACTCCCTCCCCGAACCGGATCGCCGCCGAGCAACCGCCTGGTGGCCGGCGCACTCCGCCGTGCTCCCCCGACCACGGCGTGGTCGCCGGCCACCACGTAGGAAAAACTCCCCAGTGGCCATCCCAGTCTTCCGCGGGCCGGTGCTGAGCAACTCCCCTCCCCCGACCGGTACCGGTTCGCGGATTCCAACGGCTCCGGTCCCCTATCCCCGAAGGGGACCGGAGTGGACGAGGGGCCCCGGCGTCCGTTTCCCCGGATGGGCGCCGGGGCCTTTCTATTCGCACGACCACGCGCTACTTGCGCCGCAGCCGCGCCCGCGCGACCAGTTCGGGATCGAGCCGCACCTCCCCGCGCCCGGGAACGGTGCACCCGGCGGGCACCGCGAACCACGGTTGGCGCGGCCCGAGCAGCGCGGAGTAGACCGGCACGAATCCCTGGTCCTGCAAGGAAACCGCGAAGTCCGCACCCACCGTTCCGCGCGCATCCACCGCCCCCGTCCCCTGCCACGGCAACAGGCCGGAACCGCCGAGGTAGGTGAACCCGCACCGCCCGCGGCGCGCGGCGCTGACGGTGAGGCGGATCCGGTTCGGGAACATCTCCTCGTACCCGAGTTCCTCGTCGACCCGCAGCGTGGCCAGGTAGCGGATCACGATGTGCCAGGCTCGGCGCAGGACGTCCGCGCGCGCCTGCCGCACCGCGGGCGGCACCGCGCTGCCCGCGAGGTCGTAGACGTCCGAATACACCAGCCGCGCCCAGGTGCCGCGCCGCATCCCGGAGGGCACCGGCAGCGGCACCGAGTACACCAGCGACATCAGCATTTCCCGGAACAACACCAGCGCGGGCGCCACCGAATCGTCCACTTCGGACGCTCGCGCGTGCGCGCTGTCCAAGGTGCGCAGCGGGTCGTCGGTGATGTCCAGGCCCCGCAACGCCTCGGTGAGCAGCCGCCGGTAGCGGGCGGCGCGGACCGCGCGTTCGGCGGTCAGGTCGCCGCCGATCCTTCGTGCCGCGGCCGCGTCCACCTCTTCGATCGCGCAAGCCTCGGCGATGCCTGCCAGTTCGGCGTACTCCCGCAGCTTCCGGACGTAGGCACCGGTGATCGACGCCGGCCGCGGCCGGAAGTGCCTGCCGTCGGTGAGGATGCGGAACCGCAGCCCCGGCGGATGCACAGCGCTCGCCGCCCGGTGCATCTCCCGCAGCCGCAGCAGCGAGCCCAGTTCGGCGAGGTCCGGCAGCGGCCCGGAGGCCTTCAGCCCGTTCAGGTGCTGCTTGACCGGGAAGCCCAGCAGCACCACGTCGATCGGCTGGTCGCCGCGCACGAACGGTTCGGCGTCGCGGCGCAGGTCGGCCACCTGGTAGTTCGCGCGCGCCCCCTTGCGGAACTGCTTGCGGGTGAGCACGTGGTGCAGCGCCCGCAAGGTGCGTTCCACCCGCTGCTCCTGCGTTCCGGGTTCGTCGAGCGCGAAGGTGCTGCGCGCGCTGCTCGCGAGGCGGTCGGCGGCGCGGTC
>NZ_JAFRFW010000721.1:0-1902 GCF_017434145.1 Saccharopolyspora sp.
ATCCGGGATGCGCTCGTGCCCCGCCCGCAGCTCGGCGAGTTCCTGCTCGCCGGTGCGCGCACGAGTGCGCAGCTCGTCGAGCTCGCGGTCCACCTCGGAGATCCGCTGCCGCGCCTCCTGCAGCTTCGGCCGCGCCCAGCGGCGGGTGAGTTCCCGCGCCTGGCGCGTCGCCGCGCGGTCCGCCAGCAGCGCTTCGGCCTCCGGTGGCTCCGGCACCGGATCGTCCGAAGTGGACAGCGGCCAGTCGGCTGCCCAGCGCCGGACGTTGTCCCGCCACGTGCTCGCGGCCTCGGAGAGCCCCTGGTGCGCTTCGTTGCGCCGCCCGGCGGCTTCGGTGGCGATCAGCTGCGCTTGGCGCGCCTGCTGCTGCAGCTTGGCGACCTGCTCCTGCTGGCCGTCCAGTTCCACGGCCTGCTGGTGCAGCGCCAGCGTCAACGCGCCGCGCTGCTGCGCGACCGTGCCCGCGTGCGCGGCGCGATCGGCCGCGGCGCGGTACTGCTCGGCCAGCGCGTCGGTGCCGACCTCGGGGGCGCTGCGGCGTTCGATCTCCAGCGGCTCGGCGTCGGCCTCCGGCGCCGCACGCACCCGGTCCGGAGTGCTCACCGGCTCCGCCTTCGGCACCTCCGGCGGGCGCGGCACCAGGCCGCCGTCCAGCCCGGCCGCGGACAACTGCCGGTTCGCCCGCTGCGCCGCCTGCTCGGCCGACTCGCCGTCGCCGACCAGCCGCCGCAGCGTGCCCAGCACCGACTCCAGCGAGCGGTCCTCCTGCCCGCGCTGCCGCGCTGCGGTGTCCAGCGCCGACGCGGCCGCCGAGCGGGCGCCTTCCACGACCCGCTCGCGGTCGCGGAGGTTCTGCAGTTCGGCGTAGGCCGGGTGCGAGCGCAGCGCCTCGACGCTCGATTCCAGGCGGCCTTCGCGCTGCTCCAGCTCGGTCACCGACTGCTGCGCGGCGTCCCGGTCCGCGCGGTGCGCGGTGAGCTGCTTCTCCAGCTTCGCCAGCTCGTTGCGCAGCGAGCGCAGCTTGTCGCGGGCGGTCCGCATCGCCTCCGCGCGCTCGCGCAGCGCTCCCAGCGCGTAACCGGAATAGGCGGACAGGAACGCGCCCAGCGCCTTGTCCGCGCCGGTGAGCCGGACGATGTTCTCCCGGATCGACTCCAGGTCGTCGAACGAGGTCGCCAGCCGCTCGATCAGCGCGGGCTCCAGCGGCGGCAGCGCATCGGAGAGGATCTGCTCCAGCTGTCCTTCCAGCACCTTCAGGCCGACGTCCGGGTTGCGCAGCGTCCGCTGCAGGTGCAGCAGATCGCCGTAGCGCGCCGCGGGCACGCCGTAGACCTGCGCGGCGATCTTCGCGCGGAACGCCTGGTCGTCGAGCACGCAGTCGGCGCCGAGCCCGTCGCGCAGCGGCGCCGGGCCGAGCGGCACCCGCTCCGGGCCGATCAGGTGCAGCGTGTGGCCCACCCGGCGGGTGGTGATGAAGCGCCACGAGTCACTGACCGCCTGCGAGGTCTTCGACGCCTTCACGCCGACCCCGCAGGTCAGGAACTCCTCGCCGCCGTCGGGGCGATCGCGGCGCAGCTCCACCCACGCGTAGCCGATGCGGTTCGGGCCGCCGGGGTACTCGTCGAGCATCAGGCGGCGGATGCTGACCGTGTCGAAGCCCTTGGAACCGAGCTGGCGCAGGTCGCCGTCCAGGCACAGCGGCAGCAGCAGCTCCAGGGTGCGGGACTTGCCGGAGCCGTTGGTGCCCTGGAAGATCGCGCGGCCGCCGGAGAGGTCGAAGGTGTTCTCGGCGTACTGCCAGATGTTCACGATGCCGCCGCGGTGCAGGCGCCAGCGGTGCACCCCGGGCGCCGCGGGGTCGTCGGCGGCGAACTCGTGCGAGCCGTCCGCGGCGGAGTTCGC
>NZ_JAFRFW010000722.1:0-2811 GCF_017434145.1 Saccharopolyspora sp.
ACCCGGCTGGCGCTGGTGCCGGTGCGCCGCGGCGCCGACGTGCTGACCGTGCTCGGCTGGTCCGGGGCGTCCAACCACGTCTCCCGCACCGCGGGGCTGTCGGCGCTGCTGCGCAGCTGGGAGGACCGGTTCGGGGCGCGGCTGCTGCGGCTCGGGCCGGACCGGGTGGACATCAGCGTGGCCGCGCCGCCGCAGGATCCGGCGCACGCGACTTCGGTCGCGGCCGAGCACTGGGCGTTCTGCCCGGACCGGGTGCTGCAGGAATCCGGCAGCATCGCCGCCTACGCCCGCGAAATCCGCGGCCGCCGGACCTGGTCCTTCTGGTGGGAGTGAACTCCCCGGCGCCGCAGCGCGGACACGCCCGAACCTGACCGGATTCGCCGACTTCCACTCGGGTCCGAGCTGGGCGACTCGCTCGCCGCGGGTGTTCGCGTCAGAAGGCCAGCGGGCCGCCGACGATGGTCAGCGCGACCGCCAGCAGCAGCAGGCCGAAACCGCCGTAGAGCACCATGTCCACCGTGCGCGAACGCACCGCCAGCAACCCGACCTGATCCGAGGCCAGCACCGCGCGCATCCCGGCCGCCAGCAGCAGCGCGAGGCTCAGCCACACCGAACCTTCGCGCCAGGCGTGCATCGCTATCCGCAGCAACCCGAGCGCCGTCACCAGCACCACCACCGCGAACGGCACGTGCTCCCAGAGCCGCGACCGGTCGCTGAAACGTTCGCTCATGCCGACCTCCCGCGCGCTACCGAAATGCCGGGTCATCGTAGAGCCCGGCCCGCGCGCCTCCTGCGGACCTTCAGCCGACATCGCCGCGCTCCGCGCGCTCGGCGGCCTCGACGACGTTGGTGAGCAGCATGGCCCGCGTCATCGGCCCGACGCCGCCCGGGTTCGGCGACAGGTACCCGGCGACCTCGGCGACGTCCGGGTGCACGTCCCCGGCCACGCCCTCGTCGGTGCGCGTGACGCCGACGTCGAGCACTGCCGCGCCGGGTTTGACCATGTCCGCGGTGATCAGATGCGGGCGACCGGCCGCGGCGACCACGATGTCGGCCTGCCGCACCTGCGCGGCCAGGTCTTTCGTGCCGGTGTGGCACAACGTGACGGTGGCGTTCTCGCTGCGCCTGGTCAGCAGCAGGCCGAGCGAACGTCCGACCGTGATGCCGCGGCCGACGACTGCGGCCTGCGCCCCGTCCAGCGGAACTTCGTGCCTGCGCAGCAGCTCGACGATGCCGCGGGGCGTGCACGGCAGCGGGGCCGGTTCACCGAGCACGAGCCGTCCGAGGCTGATCGGGTGCAGACCGTCGGCGTCCTTGTCCGGCGCGATGCGCTCGAGCAGCGCTCCGGCGTCGAGGTGCTCCGGCAGCGGCAGCTGCACGATGTAGCCGGTGCAGGCCGGGTCGGCGTTGAGCTCGTCCAACGTGGCTTCGACCGCGGCTTGCGTCACGTCGGCGGGCAGCTCCCGGCGCAGCGAGGCGATGCCCAGCTTGGCGCAGTCGTTGTGCTTGCCGCGGACGTAGGAGTGCGAGCCGGGATCGTCCCCGACCAGCACCGTGCCCAACCCTGGTTGCGCGCCGCGTTCCGCGAGTGCGGCCACCCGGGCGCGCAGCTCGTCGTAGATCGCGTTCTTGGTGGCTTTGCCGTCCAGCGTCGTCGCGCTCACAGCCGTTCATCGTGGCAGACGGCGCACGGCGGAGCCCGGTCGGATCAAGCCCGCCGGATCAAGCCCGCGCGGACCGGTCCGGCAGGGACGCGACGGCCACCGCGACGAACGTCAGCAGCACTCCGATCAAGGTGGACGCGGCCACGTGCGTGCCCGGCGCGGGCACCACCAGGTCCAGCACGAGCGCGCCGAGCAGCTGGCCGGCGACCATCCCCATGCTCAGCACCAGCACTCCGGTGTAGTGCACCAGCACGGCGGAACCGCCGATGACGAAGATGCCGAGGAAACCGCCCACGTACAGCCACGGCGCGGTCGGCAGCGACGAGGGCAGGCCGCGCACCGCGAGTTCCGCCACCCATGCCACGGCCAGCGCTGCCGTCCCCGTACCGAAGTTGATCACTGCGGCGGAGGCGGCGGAGTCCGCGGTCTGCTTCACCCGGCCGTTGACCGCCTGCTGCCACGCGACACCGATGCCGGCCAGCGCGGGCACCAGGATCAGCCAGCTGGCCGCCGACCCGCCCAGCTTCGCCGAGACCGCGATGACCACCGCGATCACCGCCAGCACCCCGCCGATCATGCGCGGCGGGGTGACGCGCTGCGGCCCGGCGGGCCCGAGCCCGAGCCGGTCCACCAGCATCCCGCTGCTGACCTGCCCGGCCACCACGGCGACGGTGACCAGGGCTACCCCGAGCGTCGCCGCGGTCAGGCTCTGGCTGAACACCAGGTAGCCGCCGGAGATGCCGCCGAGCAGGTGCCACCAGCGCAGCCCGCCACCGCGAACCGCGGTGCCCACCCGGCGCAGCCCCCGCCGCGCCGCGGGCAGGAACGCGGTGCCGATCAACAGCACCACCAGCCCCGAGCCGAAGGAGATCAGCGCCGCGGCGGCACCGTCCTGCAGCCGCGCACCGAGCGTGCCGTTGATCCGGGACTGCACGGAAAGCAGCACTCCGACTGCGATCGCCCCGAGCAGACCGAGGACTCGGTCGCGGGCGGTGGAACGGGCTTGAGCACTCACGTGGCGGCAGTGTGCTCCGCGGACTGCGCGGAAAGCGACTCCCGGAGGCTGCGATGTGCGACGAGGCACACCGCGCCGAGTGCGAACCCGGCCGCGGCCGCCGCAGCAGCGGCCGGCCCCGTGGCATCCAGC
>NZ_JAFRFW010000723.1:0-1576 GCF_017434145.1 Saccharopolyspora sp.
CCGTCGGCCTGCCGGTGCACCTGGACCCGGCGTTGCCCCGGCAGCGCCAGGGAGCGGGCTAGCGGTGACGACGGCGGGTTCGGCGCAGCATCGGCAGAACCCGCCGCCGCATCAGCGCTGGCGAACCCGTTCGACCTGCTGGACGTACTGCTGCAGCAGCGACCGCGCGAGTTCGTTGCGCGCGGCGATCCGCAGGAACCAGTGCGGCGCCAGCCGTTCGTGCAGCCACAGGAACCCGATCGCGAACCCGGTCCCGAGCAGCGCCTGGTAGAGCAGGAAACCCAGCGGTGCCTCCGGCAATCCCGGGGAACCGCCCAACACCCAGCGCGTCGCCACCTCGTGCACCAAGCGGGCCAGCGGGAAACCGGCGAGCCAGTACAGCGCTACCGGTGCGAACATCCCGGGCCGCGCCAGCCCGGTCACCAGTAGCACGCCGTGCCCGCCGCCGAGGACGCCCAGCGGCAGCATCAGCGCCAGCGTCGTCACCACCGTCCACATCGGAGGCTGCTGCGCCATCGCCGCGAGCGGCCCTGCGAAACCTCCGGCCAGCACCCCGATCAACGCTCCCGGCACGGCGATCTCGGCCGTGCGCCCGATCCACTCGGCTCGGTTCGTTCCGGCGCGGCTCATCTCAGCTCACGACCACGCCGAAGCGGAACAGGCTGTAGAACAGCATGCCGAGGTAGAAAACCGCGCCGAACCCGATGATCAGGTTGCTCCACCACCGCGGCCGGATCGGTCGCGGTAGCAACCGGTTGTTCACCAGCAGCAGCACCACGCAGTACGCGCCCATCGCGAACGTCGACAGGAATGCCAGCACGTCGAGCACCGCGGCAGGCCCGTCCGCGGGCCCGAACAGCAGGACCAGGATGCCGAAGGCGATCACGCCCCACAGGAATCCGGCGTAGAGGTGCGAAATCCGGAACCTGCGTGCGCCCGGCACGAAGTGGTGGGTCATGTCCGCCTGCCCGCGGGAGAACGAGTCGAACAGCCCGAGCGTGGCGTTGAGCCCGATCAGCGCGATGAATCCGAGGAACACCGAGCCCATCCAGGATCCGCCCGCCGCGGAGAACGAGTCGGCCATGGCACCCAGCGCGGCGTCCCGGTCACCGGACTCGATCAGCTCGGCGACGTTCGGGTTGCGCCGCGCCGCGGACTGGGCGAGCACCGTGAACGCGATCGTCACCAGCATGGTCACGCCCCAGAACAGCAGCAACGCGTCGAAGGTGACCCACCGCCGCCAGCCCTTCCACTTGCGCATCTCGGCGGGGTCGCCGGTGTCGAACATGAACCCGCGCGAGGGCATCGTCTCTTCCTCGTCGGCGTGCCGCAGGCCGCGGATCCGGGGGATGTGCGCGCCCATTCCGGCGCCCTTGTCCCGCAGGTGCAGGGTGTACCACATCTGCTGCATTCCGGACGGTCCCGCGAACGCGACGGAGCCGACCACGATGGGGAACCAGGTCGCCGACATCGCCTCCGGCGGGAAGTAGCCGAAGTGCAGCATCCCGGTCAGCGTGCTGGACAGGTCGCTGAGGTTGCCCGCCATCGCGGCCACCACGGTGGTGCCGACCACCAG
>NZ_JAFRFW010000724.1:0-7143 GCF_017434145.1 Saccharopolyspora sp.
ACTCGCACCCGGGGCAGGTCGCCTTCCCCGGAGGTTCGATCGATCCGGACGACGACGGCCCGACCGGTGCGGCGCTGCGGGAAGCGCAGGAAGAAGTGGGCGTGCTCCCGGAGGGCGTGCGGACGCTGGGCACGCTGCCGGAGCTGCACGTCGCGCACAGCGGTTTCCGGGTGACGCCGGTGCTGGCGCACTGGCGCGAACCGTCGCCGGTGGCCCCGGTCGACCCGGGCGAGACCCGGGCGGTGGCGCGGGTGCCGATCTCGTGGCTGGTCGACCCGGCGAACCGGATCAACGTGCGGTTGAGCAGCCGCCACCCGAGTCCGGCCTTCCTGGTGCCCGGGATGCTGGTGTGGGGCTTCACCGGTGCGCTGCTGTCCGGCGTGCTGGACTTGGCCGGCTGGTCGCGCCGGTGGAACGGCGACGACGTGCTGGGCCTGGACGAGGCGTGGCGGGCCGCTGAGGAGGCCGATGACGCCGGGTTCGGTTCGTGACGGCTTGCTGATGCCGGTTCCGGTCGGGTTGAGTGATCGCTCGGATCGCCGCGGGCGGCGGCCGTCGAAGGGAGCTCGGTGAACTGGGTCGATCTGCTGGTGGTGGCGCTGGCGTTGCTGGCCGCCGTGTCCGGCGCGCGCAACGGCCTGGTCACGGCCCTGTTCTCGTTCCTCGGTGTGTTCGTCGGGGCGATCGTGGGGTTGCGGGTGGCGCCGCTGCTGCTGGAGCGGCTGGACAGCCAACCGGCCCGGGTCGGGTTCGGCGTGGGCATCGTGGTGCTGCTGGTGGCCTTCGGCGAGACGTTCGGCATGTGGGCCGGGCGGGAGCTGCGCGACCGGATCACCTCGGCGAAGCTGACCGGCGTGGACAACGTGCTCGGCGCGGTGCTGCAGTGCGCGGCCGTGTTCGTGGTGGCGTGGCTGGTGGCGCTGCCGTTCACGTCCGCTTCGGCGATGCCGGGGCTGGCTTCGTCGATCACCCGGTCCTCGGTGCTGCGCACGGTGGATTCGGTGATGCCGGCGGCGGTGAAGTCGTTGCCGGACGAGCTGCGCCGGATGCTCGGGGTCAGCGGCTTCCCGGACGCGCTGGAACCGTTCTCGCAGACCCCGGTGGCCGCGATCGATCCGCCGGATCCGGCGCTGGCCTCCAGCGACGTGGTGCGCAACGCGCAGACCAGCGTGGTGAAGGTCCGCGGCCGCGCGTCCTCGTGCGCGCGGGCGCTGGAGGGCACCGGTTTCGTGGTCGCGCCGCACCGGGTGATGACCAACGCGCACGTCGTCGCGGGCACCGACCGGGTGTCGATCGAGGTCGGCCGCGGCCAGTTCGACGCGGAAGTGGTGCTGTTCGACCCGTCCACGGACGTTGCGGTGCTGTCGGTGCCGGACCTGGACGCGGACGCGATGCCGTTGGACCGCTCCGAGGTGCCGCCCGGCGGCAACGCGATCGCGCTCGGCTATCCGCTGGACGGGCCGTACACGGCCGCCGCAGGCCGGGTGCGCGAGCGGATCAACCTGCGCGGCCCGGACATCTACGACGGCAACACCGTGGTCCGCGACGTGTACACGGTGCGCGGGAAGGTGCAGAGCGGGAACTCGGGCGGTCCGCTGATCGACGCGGAGGGCGACGTCGTCGGCGTCGTGTTCGGCGCGGCCGTGGACGACCCGGACACCGGGTTCGCGCTGACCGCCGACGAGGTGTCCGACGAGGTCGCGCAAGCCTCCGCGCTGAACACCCCGGTGTCCACGGGGGAGTGCACCGCGGGCTGAGCCCGGGCGCGAAAAACCGCCCGGTCCACGTGCGGGACCGGGCGGTTTCGTCGGCTGCGGCCGGGTTCAGTTCAGCGAGCGGAGTCACGGCTTGCGGTGCCCGCGGACCCGGACCACTTCCCGAACAGCGGCTAGCTTTCGATGGCTTGTTCCTCGGATTGGCCGCGTCGCTGCGCCAGCTGCTTGGTGTCCTTGAGCGTGGCGATGGTGCGCTTCGGTGCCCGGATCTTGCGCACCCGCCGGTAGCCGAGCAGCCCGAACACGCCGGCCACCAGCAGCATCAGCAGGAAGGTGATCCCGAACGACGCCCACCGCCAGATCCCGAGCGCGTGCAGCCCTTCGGCGAGCGTGAAGAACAGGAAGAACATGCTGAACGCGAGCACGGCCAGCGCGAGGATGAAGAAGACGCTGCCCTTGACGCCCTTCTTGACCTCACCGGTGATTTCGGTCTTGGCGAGTTCGATCTCGCCGCGCACCAGGGTCGACAAGTGCGTCGTCGCGTCCCGCACGAGCGTGCCGACGGACTGCTCGCCGCCCGCGCCGGTGCCCTCCTCGGACAGCGGGAGGGACGTGACGGCCGACGCCGCGGCGCTGTCGCTGCTGCCTTGCTGGTTCTTCTGGGCGTTCACGCCCGCCATCGTGCCACGCGGCCCGACCGGCAACCGAGCGAGACTCGCTCGGTGTTACCGGCGGGTGATCTCGGCTCGTCGGTGAGCTCGATTTGCCGAGGTGATCGCTCGGCGCGACCTCTCAGGCGCCGTCTCGCCGCGTGCCGCGGCGGCGCAGCAGCATCGCCGATGCGGCGAGGGAGGCGAGGGCGGAGGCGAGCAGCACGGCGGCCTTGGCGCGTTCGGCGGCGTCACCGGCCAGCGAGAGTTCGGCGATCAGCAGGCTCACCGTGAAGCCGACCCCGCCGAGCATCGCCAGCGCCGCCATGTCCCGCCAGGTCACGCCGGTCGGGGAGGCGGCAAGGCCCAGTTTCACCGCGGCGAACGAGGTGCCGAGGATGCCGATGAACTTCCCGACGAACAGTCCGGCCATCACCGCGACCGCGACCCGGTCCTGGAACATCTCGCCGAGCGCTGCGGCGTCCACCGGAACCCCGGCGGCGAAGAACGCGAACACCGGCACCACCAGCCCGGCCGACCAGGGCTGCAGCCGGTGCTCCAGCCGCATCGACGGCGAGGCGTCCTCGTCCGGGTCGCGCTTGACGCGGGTCAGCAGGCCGAGCGCGACACCGGCGATCGTGGCGTGGATCCCGCTGCTGTGCACCGCGATCCACGTGGCCAGCGCCAGCGGGACGTAGAGGTAGGCGGTACTGATCCGCTTGTGCTGGGCGAACCAGTAGGCCGCGCACAGCACGACGGCCGCCAGCAGCGCCAGCAGGTTCAACCCCTGCGTGAACAGCACCGCGATCACGACGATCGCCCCGAGGTCGTCCACCACGGCGAGGCTGAGCAGGAACACCCGCGCGGCCGTCGGCATCCCCGACCCGGTCAGCGACAGCACCCCGAGCGCGAACGCGATGTCGGTGGCCACCGGGATCGCCCACGCCTGTCCGGCGCCGGGGGCGCCGTGCCCGATCGCGAAGGCGAGCACTGCGGGCACGATCATGCCGCCCAGCGCGGCCAGCACCGGCAACAGCGCCCGCTTGCGGTCGGCGAGTTCGCCGACGACCAGTTCGCGTTTGAGCTCCAGGCCCGCGACGAAGAAGAAGATCGCCAGCAGGCCGTCCTTGGCCCACTCGCCGATGCTCAGGTCCAGGTGCAGCGCCTGCGGCCCGAGCTGGAAGTCGCGCACCGCCTGGTAGAGCCCGCCGGCAGGCGAGTTCGCCGCGATCAGCGCGATGGCGGTCGCCGCCAGCAGCACCATGCCGCCGACCGTCTCGGTCCGCAGGTACTCCCCGAAGTCGAACGCCCTGGCCCGGACGCGTCCGCGGGGCGACTGGTCGTTGTCGGGTTCGGTCATCGGCCGGCCTCCTGGACGTACGCGGTCACACCACGCCGACCAGACTTCCCGGCACACCCTGGCAAGACCCTAACAGCAGCACTTCAGCTCGCGGCCGACCGCAGAGTGCAGGCCCCCTCGGTCGCGAAGGGGCCTGCACTCGGGTCAGCGGATCACTCCTCCGCGGACTTGCTGATGCCCTTCGAGATCTGGTCCATCACCGAGGAGTCGGCCAGCGTGGACACGTCGCCGACCTCCCGGTTCTCCGCGACGTCCCGCAGCAGCCTGCGCATGATCTTGCCGGAGCGGGTCTTCGGCAGCTCCTGCACGACCATGATCTGCCGCGGCTTGGCGAGCGGCCCGATCTCGCGGGTGACGTGGTCGCGCAGCGCCTGCATCGCGGCCTCGCCACCGGCTTCGTCCGCGGCGTTGCCGCGCAGGATCACGAACGCGACGATGCCCTCGCCGGTCGTGGCGTCCTTGGCGCCGACCACCGCGGCCTCGGCCACCGTCGGGTGCGACACCAGCGCGGACTCCACCTCGGTCGTGGAGATGCGGTGCCCGGAGACGTTCATGACGTCGTCCACCCGGCCCAGCAGCCAGAGGTCGCCGTCCTCGTCGTACTTCGCCCCGTCACCCGCGAAGTAGTAGCCGAGGTCGGCGAACTTCGACCAGTAGGTGTCCTTGAACCGCTGGTCATCGCCCCAGATGCCGCGCAGCATCGACGGCCACGGCTGGTCCAGCACCAGCAGCCCACCGCCGCCGGGGCCGACGTCCGCGCCGGACTCGTCGACCACCTTCGCCGAGATGCCGGGCAGCGGTACCTGCGCCGAACCGGGCTTGGTGGCGGTCACCCCGGGCAGCGGCGAGATCATGATCGCGCCGGTCTCGGTCTGCCACCAGGTGTCCACGATCGGCGCGGTGCCGCCGCCGATGTGCTCGCGGTACCACATCCACGCCTCCGGGTTGATCGGCTCGCCGACCGAGCCCAGCACCCGCAGCGTCGAGAGGTCGTACTTGGCGGGGAACTCCGAGCCCCACTTCATGAACGTGCGGATCGTGGTCGGCGCCGTGTAGTACAGCGAAACGCCGTACTTCTGCACGATCTCCCAGTGCCTGCCCTCGTGCGGCGTGTTCGGGGTGCCCTCGTAGATCACCTGCGAAGCGCCGTTGGCCAGCGGGCCGTACACGATGTAGGTGTGCCCGGTGACCCAGCCGATGTCGGCGGTGCACCAGTACACGTCCGACCCCGGCTTCAGGTCGAAGACGTTGCGGTGCGTGTAGGCGGCCTGCGTGAGGTAGCCGCCGGAGGTGTGCAGGATGCCCTTCGGGTTCCCGGTGGTGCCCGAGGTGTAGAGGATGAACAGCGGGTGCTCGGAGTCGAACGCCTGCGGGCTGTGGTTGTCGGACTGCCGGGGGACCACGTCGTGCCACCACTTGTCCCGGCTGTCGTCCCACTGCACCTCGGACTCGGTGCGCTGGACCACGAGCACGTGCTCGATGCTCGGCGTGCCCTGCACGGCCTCGTCCACGTTGGCCTTCAGCGGGGCGGCCTTGCCGCGGCGGTACTGGCCGTCGCAGGTGATGACGACCTTCGCCTGCGCGTCGTTGATCCGGGAGCGCAGCGCCTCGGCGGAGAAGCCGCCGAACACGACGCTGTGCAGGGCGCCGAGCCGCGCGCAGGCCAGCATCGAGAACACGGCCTCGGGCAGCATCGGCAGGTAGATCGCCACCCGGTCACCGGTGCCGACGCCGAGCTCGGACAGCGCGTTCGCGGTGCGGGAGACCTCGCGCTGCAGCTCCGCGTAGGTGATCCGGCGGCTGTCGCCGGGTTCACCTTCCCAATGGATCGCGACCCGGTCGCCGTTGCCCTCGTCGACGTGCCGGTCCACGCAGTTGTAGGCGACGTTGAGCTTGCCGCCGACGAACCACTTCGCGAACGGTGCGTCGGACCAATCCAGCACCTGCGACCACTCGGTGTCCCAGTGCAGGTGCTCTGCCTGTTTCGCCCAGAAGCCTTCGCGGTCGGCCGCGGCCTGGTCGTACATCTCCGACGTGGCGTTGGCCGCGGCAGCGAACTCCTGCGGCGGGGGGAAGGTCCTGCTCTCGGTGAGCAGGTTGTCCAGGGTGTTGCTTTGCCCGTCGGGCTGACTCATCGCGGGGAACCTCCCAGCTCAAGGGGCGCCTTTCGTGTCGGGTAGACCGTAGTGCGATCCGGCTCACGCCGACAGGGGTTCGCGGGCGGGTCCGGCCGATCTGGTGGCGGACGCGATGAGATCAGCAGCTTACCGTCCGTGCATCGCAGTGCGCTGTGACGAAAGTTGCATCCACTTGTCCGTTGCGTTCCGGGTGCGATGGGCCTATCGAGACCGGATCGTGCAGGAAACCGGAAGGCACCAGCCGGGAGGGTGCCTTCCGGTATCGGTTCGCCTGCCGACGGTTTCCGGTCCACGGCGACTCGCTCGCCCGTTCGCCGCGCGTCAGCGGCGCGGACCCGTCCCGCGCGCATCCCGCTGCTGTTGGTCGCGGGCAATTCCCGGAAACACCGCGGGCGGGTTCGGAATCGGCCGCGCGCGGTGAACGTGTTCCCGCTGCCGGGTGTCCCGGGGCGGGGTTCTCGGAACCCGTCCGGACGGATCGGGGCTGCGGGTCAGCCCGCCTGCGTCGTGGCGATGATCGAGATGTTCTGGTCGTCGAAGCAGTCGACGGCCTGGGCGCCGGTTTCCTGCACGGTGCTCAGGTGGCAGTCGAAGCCCTGGTAGACGTCCTTGGCGTACTTGTCGGCGCCCACCAACTCCGCCGGGTCGGTGTTGAAGTAGGCGTTGATGGTGTTCATGGATTCCTCGGCGCCCGCGAATCCCTCGTCGCTCTGGCGGGCGTAGACCTCCCAGAAGCCGCCGTCGGGGCCTTGGGTCCCGCCCTGGTCGATGTCGTTCTTCGTCGGTCCGGGGATCTGGTTCGCTTCGCCCTGGTGCGAGCCGGACGCCGAAGCAGCCATGCTCGTACTTCCGGAGTCCACCATTCCGGTGCAGGCGGACAGGGAAATGCCGGCGGCGAGAATGGAACCGGCGATGGCGAGGCCGCGCATTGTTGTCTCCTTGGATGGGATGCGCATTTCGTTTTCCGTCCGGTGGACGCCCGGCTGCGTCGGAGGTTCATCGTCGGGCCCAAATTCGTTGCCGCGGATTTGCTGCTGAGGGATTTCCCGCACGCGCCGTTTTCGATCCCGAGCGGTGCTTGTGGTGCCCTTGCCCGGTCCGGGTTGTGCGCTCCGGCCGCGGCCGACCGGGTAGCGTCCGGCGGCGTGAACGCGCAAGAGTCGTTGCTCCCCCTGCTGGAGCTGCCCGGCGTGCAGGACGCCGTGACCGCCGCGCGGGCGGCCATCGACGAGATCCACGAGCACCCGGCGAACCGCCGCGGCTGGCCCGCCACCAGCGCG
>NZ_JAFRFW010000725.1:0-3848 GCF_017434145.1 Saccharopolyspora sp.
GCGTCTTTGATCGCGCAGAGGTAGAGCTTGCCCTCGTCGGTCCAGTGCTCAGTGATATCCGTCAACCACAACTCGTTCGGGGACTCAGCGGTGAAGTCCCGTTCGACCAGGTCGTCGTGCACCTGGCTATGTCAAGTTGATCTGGCCCCGGTAGGGCGGTTTCATTCGGCCCCACCTGAGTGGGGCCCTGAGCCGCTAGAGTCCGGGGTGTGGATGGGCGGCCGCGGGTGCGCAGTGTGGTTGCGCCGACTGGTTGGGATCGCGAGTCGGTGCGTGCGTATGCCGAGTTCGTGATCGCGCGTGATGATCAGCTCGGTGATCAGGTATCGGTCCGGGTGAAGATTAAAGACGGGGAGCCACTGCCGAACCTGACGACCCGGTGGACCGTGGTTTATGTCACTCACCAGAACCGGGCCTTGCGCCGGCATCTGTCGGTAGTCAAGGACGAACGCCGCGCTTAGCCCGCGGTAGCTGCTGCTTCGGTGTGAGCCAGGCGGTAGCTGTGAGTGCCGGTTTCGATGATGGTGCCGCGGTAGGTGAGCCGGTCGACGATCGCGGCGCAGAGTCGTGGGTCGGTGAAGGTGTCTGTCCAGCCGGAGAAGGACTGGTTGGAAGCGATCGCGACGCTGTTCTTCTCTTCGCGTTCGGTGAGGACTTGGAAGAGCAGTTCGGCGCCGCGGCGATCGAGTTCCATGTAGCCGAGCTCGTCGATGATGAGCAGGTCAACGCGGCCGTAGCGGTTGATGGTCTTCGCGAGCTGCTTCTCGTCAGCGGCCTCGACCAGCTCGTTCACTAGTTTGGTGGCGAGGGTGTAGCGGACTCTAAAGCCTTGCTCGGCGGCAGCGGTTCCCAATCCGATCAGCAGATGGGATTTGCCGGTTCCGGAGTCGCCGATGAGGCAGAGCGGCAGTCCGTGGCGGATCCAGTCGCCGGTGGCGAGCTGGTGGATGGTGGCGGGTTCGATGTCGGGGTTGGCGTCGAAGTCGAAGTCCGCCAGCCACTTCTCCCGCGGGAACCCCGCGGCTTTGACGCGGCGAACAGTGGAGCGGCGGTCCCGGTCGTCGACTTCGGCGAGCAGGAGTTCGGCGAGGAACCCCTGGTAGGACAATTGCTGCTTGGCGGCGGCGGTGAGGTGCTGGTCGATCATCGACCGCACTGTCGGCAGGCGTAGGCGCCGGCAGGCCTGGTCAACGGCGGCGAGGGCGGCTTCTTCGGTGAGGCCGCCCCGGCGGCGCAACGACGGGGCCAGCGCATTCGTCTGGTTCTTATTGGCGGTTGCGGTCATAGCCGGGTGGGCCTTTCAATCGGTGGTGGGTCCAGCGACTCAATCGGTGGTGGGTCCAGCGACGCAGGTAGCGCGTCGGAGGCAGTGCGTCGCCGGTGCTGCGGGAGCAGGCGGTCGTAGGCCGTAACGCTGGGCAGCGGTCGCCGGTCGGGTGGCAGGCCGGCGATCACCGCCGCGGGGTCTGCGAGCCGTCGTTGGGTGAGGCTGACAACTCGTTGCTCGCGTCGTTCGGCATGGCGATCGAGATGACGGCCAGCGTTGGCCCCACCTGTCTGGTCGGCAGCGACCGAGGCGTGCGCGAGCAGGCGGGCTTCGGCGCGGCGAGCCTCAACGGCGACGACCTCGGCGCTCACCGCCCCGACCCGCAATGCAGCATCGATGCCGGTGATCACCGACGCGGCGGGCAGGCTGCGGTGCCGCAGCAGGACGTCGAGCAGCTCGCTGGTGCCGTCGGTGTCGCCGTTGACTCGTCGGGCGGCGGCCCAGAACGCATCATGGCTGGCGGTGAACACCCCGGCAGCGCGGGCCTGCGCCAACGCCGTTGATCCCGGCAGGGCACCGGGTTTGAACTTGAGCACCTCGAGGTAGTGGTCGAGGTCGATCTTCGCGGTGCCGCGGCCGGCGACCCGTGGATGCCGCGCGACCAGGGTCCGGCCGTCGTAGACCAGCAGCTGGGAGGCTTGTAGTGAGACGCGGACTCGGCGGCCGATCAGGTGCGCCGGCACCGAATACTTCACCATCCGAACGGTGATCATCGCCGACCGATCGACCCGTGGTGTGAGGATCAGGCCCGGGTCGAAATCCTCCACCGGCAGCGGCGCGAGCGCTGCTCGGTCGTGCTCGTAGTCCTGGCCGATGGTGCGCAGTCGTCCGTCGATCCGGCGGCCCTCGTCGCGGTCCTCCCAGGCTTTGATCTGCTCGTTGAGCTCATCGAGGGACTCGACCTGCGGCATTGGGGTCAGCCGGTTGCGGCGGAACCATCCGACCTCGCCTTCAACGCCGCCCTTCTCGTGCGCCCCGGCGATGCCGGGCTGGCAGTAGAACGGATCGAATCCGTAGTGCGAGTGAAACAACGTCCACCGCGGGTTCTCCTGTCGCCGCCGGTCTCCGCCCTGCAGGACCGCGACCACCGCCGAGGTGAGATTGTCGTAGCGGATATGCCGGGTCGGGACCCCGCCGAGCTCGCGGAACGCCTCGACGTGCCCTTCGAGGAACGCTTCCTGCCCGCCGGTCGGATAGACCCGGTGAATGGCCTTGCCCGAGTGCGAGAGCCGGTAGACGAACATGTGGCACTTGGTCTTCACCCCGCCCAGGATCACCCAGACCTCGCCGAAGTCGACCTCCGCCTCCGCGCCCGGGGCGTGGTCCTGGGCGATGAACACCTCCGTCCGGCGGCCGGCCTCCACCTCGATCTGCGCCCGCCGGACCCGCACGTAGTCCCGCACCGTCGAATACGACAACTCGACCGCATCGTGCTCGATCGCCAGGCGTTCCCGGATCCGCGTCGCGGTGTGCCGCTGCTTACGCGGAGCATCCAGATCCGACCGCAACATCTCATCAATCGCCGCCTTGAACCGGTCCAACCGCGGCGACGACCGCTCCGGCGTCTTCCGCGGCGGCGGCTCCGCCGATGACAACGCCTGCCGCACCGTCCTCCGGTGCACGCCATGCTTGCGAGCCAACGCCCGGATACTCATGCCCTCGACCCGGGCGTCCCGCCGGATCTGCGCGAACAGCTCCACCTTCGATCCCATCATTGGCCACCACCTGCTTCGGCTCGGAAACGATGTTCACGAGCAACCATCAGGTGGGGCCAGATCAAACCGTCGCAACACCACCGGCGAGTCGCAAACGGGGCCAGGTCTAGCCGTCGAGCCGGGGCCTCTTCAAGCTGTCATAGCCAGACACGGGAGAAGTGCTCAAAGTCGCGCGTGGTCTCCTTGATGCCGACGATATTCTCGTGCGCGCGGTTTAGTCGCGCCACGGTCTCGGGTGCGAGGTCGACCGCTGTGCGTGACGGGACGTTGTAGATCACGATCGGCATGTCGGGGAACTCGGCGGCGACCGTTGAGTACCACTGGAACAACGCCTCCTGGGTGGGCCGCGCGTAGTACGGGGTGATGACGAGGGCTGCGTCAGCACCCGCGTCGACTGCTGCCGCCGTTAGCTCGAGCGTCTCGTCGAGCTTGGCGGAGCCGGTGCCGGCAAGGAAGGGAACGGCGTCGTCAACGACATCGGCGACGGCGCGGATGGCGGCAATCCGCTCGGCGACCGTCTGAGAGCTGGGCTCGCCTGTCGACCCGCCGATGGACACGCCGTGCGTCCCGCTGTCGAGGTGCCACCGCGTCAGCGTGGCGAGGCTCCCGAGATCCAGCCCGAGGTCGTCGGCGAACGGGGTGATCAACGGCGAGATCGATCCGGTGATCGACTCGGGTGTGCTGCGAAACCTCATGCGGTCGGTACTCCTTCGTGGTTGGCCGCAGCGACGTTCGCGACGGCGAGATCGGCAAGGCCCATACCCATGCCTTTAAAGACGGTCAATGCGGGCGACAACGGCCGAGCA
>NZ_JAFRFW010000726.1:0-5644 GCF_017434145.1 Saccharopolyspora sp.
GAACGGCTCGCGGCCGCCCGCAAGGCGGTCCTGGCCCATGAGGAGAACCTCGCCGCCGCGCTGTTCGCAGGGGTGGCGCAGCTGCCGCACGTCACCCGCATCGGAGCGCCGCAGGGGCAGTGCACGCCGCTGGCCCTGTTCAGCGTCGACGGCCACACGCCGGAGGCCGTGGCCACGCACCTGGGCGAGCGCGGCGTGAACGTCTCGCACGGGCATTCCTACGCATGGGAAGCCCTGCCGCAGCTCGGGCTCGGGCCGGAAGGTGCGGTGCGGGCCAGTCTGTGCCACTACACCTCGGAAAGCGACGTGCAGCGCCTGCTCGACGCCCTGGCCGAACTGGGCTGACCCCCCTGGAAATTCGAAGGCCCCCGGTGGAAAACCACCGGGGGCCTTCGTGTCGAGGTTCGCGTTACTGCTCGTCCTGCTGGAGTTCGGCGTCCATCTCCTTCAGACGCGGTTCGAACTCCCGGCCGTGGTGCCCGCAGAACAGCAGCTCCCCGCCGGATGGAAGTACGGCGCGAAGCTTCGCAGCGGCCCCGCAGCGGTCGCAGCGGTCGGCGGCGGTCAGCTCGGGGCGGGTGAGCGTTCCAGGCATCGTGATCTCCCTCCGTCCCGGCGCCGGAATTCCCCGGCGCCCTCGATCCTGCTGCGACCACCGGTGGCCCACTGGCGGCGGGGCCGGTGCTCGCTGGCTCCACTCTTGCAGACGCACAGCCGTACGTCAGTGTTCCCGCGCCGGGGGTTGAGCGTCGTCACGTCGAAGTACCCGCTTGCCGCAGTCCCGGTAGCGCAGCGTGGCAATCGCACGTCCAGGGCCGGTTTCGGTCGCCTGGCCAGGGAAAACGCGTCGGCTCGCGTTGCGCCGCGAGGTGATCCGTGGGTGCGCGCGGTGCGCGAGGGCGCCCCATCCCGTCCGGCGTTCTGCTGCAAGCGAACTAAGGCGGCGTCCTGGAACGCGAGAAAACCGATCTGCGAATGTGCGGTGAATCACCGGTGATCGCGCCGACCCGGCGCGGGACTCGCGGAAAGATCGCGCTCGCGCAGCGATCGTCGAACGCCATGCGGCGCTGCGCGATGAAGGAGGGGGCGATGAAGGAGGAGGCGAGGAACCCGCGGCGTCGGATGATCGGCGACCGCCTCGCCGACCGGGCGGCGCGCGACCACCAAGCCGCAGCGAACTCCGCATGGCAGGCGAAACGGATTTCGACCTGATCTTGCGACGCTGTCGCGGAAGTTCGCCGGGTGCGCGCTCGGGTCCGTGGCCGGTCTCGCGGCCACGTGACCGCCTAGTCGCGTGGAGTTTCGCGTGAACCGCAGCTGTGGACCGCAGCGTTCACCCGGCGTCCCCGCACAGAGCAAGAGATGCCCGCCATGAGGCGATTTGGGTGAAAGGTCTTCATGGTCCGTCTCCAACCCGGTTCGCCGCGGCAACACGCTGTGCCGCAGGAAAGGGCGAGTCTGCCAGTGCTTTCCGGGCGCTCGGTAGATCGCTAACCCGAATGTACGAGCCGGGCCCAGTCCGGCCGCTCCGGGTCCGGCTCCTCGGCCCAGTCCGCGGGCCACTTGCGCCGCGTGCCGTTGTGCACCGCCCGCGTGGTCGCACCGGTGAGCGCGGCCGAGGTGTGCGTGCCGAAGTCGACCTCGGCCTCGAACGTCGCCCCGCGGAAGTTCGCCCCCTCCCCGTCGAACGAGACCCGGCGGAAATCGGCGAGGCCGGTGAAGCGCACGGACCGGAAATCGCCCTGCCGCTCGAAGGTGCAGCCGCGGAAGACGGCGGGCCCCACGAACCGGGCTCCGGCGAAGGTGGCCGTCTGCACGCGGCAACGGGTGAACGTGAAGGTGCTCAACGTCGCGCCCGCCAGGTTCAGCCGGATGCCGGTCCAGAACAGCGCCTCGTCGTCCTCGTCGCGCAGGTGCGAAGTCAGCACGCCCTGCGCGGTCTCGCGGACCTCCTGCTCCTGCACCGGATCCGCCCCGGTCTGGTCGAAGGGCATCCGCAGGTAGGCGCAGAGCAGGTCGACGATCGTCTGGCGGTGCTCCGCGTGGTTCTGCCCGAGCCGCTCCAGCGCGAACACGCCCGCCAACCGCACGGGAGCCTGGTCGCTGCCGAGCTGGTCGGCGGCCTTGCCGTAAAGCTCCGTCACCCGCGTCTCGGTGGCGTCGTGGTCGCGCTGCACCAGATCGAGCTCGGTGGCGCGCTGCCGCCGCGCGGTCAGCAGCAACCCGGCCGCACCGCCACCGCCCACGACGATGCTGAACGCGGTGCGGATGATGTTGACCTGCACCGCCGCTTGCTGGACCGAGCCGCGCAGCACGAACCACAGCACGGTCAGCGACGTGATCGCCAGCAGCCCCAGACCGCCCGCCCACCAGAGAATGGTCCGGGTGGACAGCACACCGTCCGCTCGCGTGCCCCCAGTTCGACTCACGGAAGGGGATCTTGCCGCGCGGAGCGGCTCCGTGTGTTCCACCTTTCGTGGGCCGATGCGAAAAGGCGCCCGGCCGGAGAAACCGACCGGGCGCCCGCGGAGCTGATGCGGCTCAGTCCAGGTAGTCGCGCAGCACCTGCGAACGCGACGGGTGCCGCAGCTTCGACATCGTCTTGGACTCGATCTGCCGGATGCGTTCCCGGGTCACGCCGTAGACCTGGCCGATCTCGTCCAACGTGCGCGGCTGGCCGTCGGTGAGGCCGAAGCGCAGCCGCACCACGCCCGCCTCCCGCTCGGACAGCGTCGCCAGCACCGACTGCAGCTGGTCCTGCAGCAGCGTGAACGACACGGCGTCGACCGCGACGACCGCCTCGGAGTCCTCGATGAAGTCGCCGAGCTGGCTGTCGCCCTCGTCGCCGATCGTCTGGTCCAGCGAAATGGGCTCCCGGGCGTACTGCTGGATCTCCAGCACCTTCTCCGGGGTGGTGTCCATTTCCTTGGCGAGCTCCTCGGGCGTGGGCTCGCGGCCCAGGTCCTGCAGCAGCTCGCGCTGGATGCGGCCCAGCTTGTTGATGACCTCGACCATGTGCACCGGGATGCGGATGGTGCGGGCCTGGTCGGCCATCGCGCGGGTGATGGCCTGGCGGATCCACCAGGTCGCGTAGGTGGAGAACTTGTAGCCCTTGGTGTAGTCGAACTTCTCCACCGCGCGGATGAGCCCGAGGTTGCCCTCCTGGATCAGGTCCAGGAACGCCATGCCGCGGCCGGTGTAGCGCTTGGCGAGGCTGACCACCAGGCGGAGGTTCGCCTCCAGCAGGTGGTTCTTGGCCCGCTCACCGTCCCGGACGATCCAGCGCAGGTCGCGCTTCATCTGGAAGGCGAGCTTCTCCTCGGCTTCCTCGGCCTGGCGCAGCCGCTCGGCGCCGTAGAGGCCGGCCTCGATGCGCTTGGCGAGTTCGACCTCCTCCTCGGCGTTGAGCAGCGCCACCTTGCCGATCTGCTTGAGGTAGGCGCGCACCGAGTCGGCCGAGGCGGTCAGCTCGGCGTCCTTGCGCGCCTGCCGCAGCGCCTCGGATTCCTCCTCGTCCCACACGAAGTCGGAGTCCGGCTTGCCGTCCTCGTCCTCCGGGACGGTCGGCTCCTCCGGGATCTCCACTTCGACGTCGGCGAGATCGCCCACGTCCGGGGAGGTCAGGTCGGTTTCGATCGGTTCGTCGATCTCCAGGCCCTCGGCCTTGCCCGCGGTGCCAGCCGCGTCGGTCTTGGCCGCGGACTTCGCGGTCTTGGCCGAGGCGGACTTGGTGCCCTTCTTGGCCGCCGACTTGGTGGCGGTCTTGCGGCCCGCCGACTTGGTGCCCGCCGCGCTCTTGGCGGACGAGTCCTGGCCCGCGTCGGTTCCGGCCTGCTCGGCCGTTTCCTGCGCGGCGGTCTCTGCCTGGGGCTGGGATCCGGACTGGGCCGACGGGGACTGAGCACCGCCGGCGGTTGCAGCGGAGCTGGAGCGTCGGGTTGCGGTTTCTGCGGCTGCCACGTACGCCCTTTCGCGACGGTCGATCAGAGCAGGCCGGAGGACGCGAAACCTCGGCCGCCAGAGGTCGGGGAACAACCCACCCACCGGAACTTCCGAAGCGGCATCGATGCCGGCGAAACGCCTGCTCGGCACCGGATCGGAGGCCCCGGATCAGGTTGGCCGTGTTCCATTGTAACTGCGCTCGCCGAGTGCGGTTCCGCTGCAAGGTGGAGATCCGTCCCGTCGCAGCGCAAATACGGCGCTCGCCGGGTCCGGCGAATGGCGCACCGGGGAAATGCCGCCGCATCGCCCCGGTCGGCCGTGCGGCTCAGTTCCCGGCGCCCGCCGCGGCCGCCGCGGCGGCGCCCACGATCCCGGCGTCGTTCTTCAGCGAGGCCGGCACGATCGGGGTCCGGGTCTCCAGCAGCGGCAGCCACTTGTGCTGCTTCTTGCTGACCCCGCCGCCCGCGATGATCAGGTCCGGCCACAGGAAGGATTCCAGCGCCTGGATGTAGCGGCTCACCCGCGGCGCCCACTCCGGGTAGGACAGGTCGAGGTCGTCCTTGACCGACGCGGCCGCCTGCTTCTCCGCGTCGTGCCCGTCGACCTCGATGTGCCCGAACTCGGTGTTCGGCACCAGCTTGCCGTCCACGAACATCGCGCTGCCGATGCCGGTGCCGAAGGTCAGCACCACCACCAGGCCGGAAGCGCCTGCGCCCGCACCGGAGCGCATCTCGGCCAGCCCGGCGGCGTCGGCGTCGTTGAGCACGACCACCTCCGACCGGTCCTGGCCCAGCCGCTCGGCGAACAACCCCTGCGCGTCGGTGCCGATCCAGCTCTTGTCGATGTTCGCGGCGGTGTGCGCGGTGCCCTGCTTGACCACGCAGGGCAGCGTGACCCCGACGGGCCCGCTCCAGCCGAACTTCTCGACGATCTCGGCGACCGCGTCCGCGACCGCCTCCGGTGTCGAAGGGTGCGGCGTGGGAATCCGCATACGCTCTTCGGCCAGCACCCCACCGTCGATGTCCACCGGACATCCTTTGATGCCGGACCCGCCGACGTCCACGCCGAAACCGCGGGCAGTGCCCATGCCCGATCCTTCCTATTCGATTCAGACCAAGGTGTGCAGACCTTAACCGCGCTGTGTTGCGATGTGAATGTGGGATTGACAGCCAACGTGCATACCGAAACTCTGCGCACCGCCGCGGTGCAGGTCGCAGAAGAGGCCGCCGAGCTGGCGCGCAGCATCCGCGACGAGTCGGTGACCGGCGCCGCGGTGCACACCAAGAGCACCGAAACCGACGTCGTGACCGCCGCGGACCGCGCAGCCGAGCGACTGGTGCGGGACCGGCTCGCCGAACTGCGGCCGGGTGAGTCGGTCCTCGGCGAGGAGGAAGGCGGCGCGGCCGCGCTGGAAGGCCTGCGCTGGGTCGTCGACCCGATCGACGGCACCGTCAACTACCTGTACGGCTTCCCCTGGTACGCGGTGTCCCTGGCCGCCCAAATCGACGGCCGTTCGGTGGCGGGAGCGGTCGTGGAGCCGGTGTCCGGGCGCGTGTGGAGCGCGGCAGAGGGCGCCGGTGCGCACTGCGACGGCGTGCGGTTGAGCGTTTCCGCGGCGGACCGGCTGGACCTGGCGCTGGTCGGCACCGGCTTCGCCTACGACCCCCGCCGCAGGCGCGCGCAGGCGGCGGCGACGGCGGAA
>NZ_JAFRFW010000727.1:0-2695 GCF_017434145.1 Saccharopolyspora sp.
AAGTGACGGGCCGTCCCGGCGGCACGAGGCCGCTGCGGGGACCGTGCGGGGAGGCCCGGGCCCGGGCCTCCCCGCACGGTCCCCGCAGCGGCCTCGTGCCGCCGGGACGGCCCGTCACTTCGAGGAGACGATGTCGCCGATGGAATCCAGCTCGGCCCGGAACTCCCCGGGTTCGGCACTGCCCGCCGCCTACCTCACGTCCGGGTCCTCGTCGTTCACCGACTTCCTCCAGGCCACCGCACCGGAGATGCTCCCGGGCAACCGGGCGGCGGCCGCGCCGGAGGGAACCACCGAGGCTCCGCACGGCACGACGATCGTCGCGCTGACCTTCCGCGGCGGTGTGCTGCTGGCCGGTGACCGGCGCGCCACGATGGGCAACGTCATCGCGCAGCGCGACGTGGACAAGCTCTACGTCACCGACGCCTACTCGGCCGCGGGCATCGCGGGAACCGCGGGCATCGGGCTGGAGATGGGCCGGCTGTTCGCGGTCGAACTGGAACATTACGAGAAGCTGGAAGGCGTTCCGCTCTCGCTGGACGGCAAGGCGAGCAAGCTCGCCGCGATGCTGCGCGGGAACCTGCAGGGCGCGATGGCCGGACTGGCGGTGGTTCCGATCCTCGTCGGCTTCGACACCGCCGCGGAGGACCCGGATCGGGCCGGGCGGATCATCTCCTACGACATCACCGGCGGCCGCTATCCGGAGGTCGGCTACCACGCCATCGGCTCCGGTTCGCTGTTCGCGAAATCGGCGCTGAAGAAGCGCCACGATCCGGATGCGGACGTGGACTCGGCGGTGCGCAACGCGGTCGAATCGCTCTACGACGCCGCCGACGACGACACCGCCACCGGCGGCCCCGACCTCTCCCGGCAGATCTATCCGACGGTCGTGACGATCACCGGTGCCGAGGGCGCGGTCCGGCTCTCCGACGAGCGGGCCGCGGCGGTCGCCGAGCAGGTCGTCCAGGGCCGTCAGGAGAACCCCGGCGGCTGAGGCCGCCTCCGCACGTTGTCGTACCCCCGCGGCGCCGGCGCGCCGAACGATTCGATCCAGGAGTGCCTGCTGTGACGATGCCGTTCTACACCTCTCCCGAACAGTTGATGCGGGAGCGCTCCGAGCTGGCCCGCAAGGGCATCGCGCGGGGGCGCAGCGTGGTGGTGCTCAAATTCGCCGGGGGTGTGCTGTTCGTCGCGGAGAACCCGTCCACGACGCTGCACAAGGTCTCCGAGATCTACGACCGGATCGGGTTCGCCGCGGTGGGCCGGTACAGCGAGTTCGAGAGCCTGCGGGTCGCGGGTGTGCGCATCGCCGACGTGCGCGGCTACTCCTACGACCGCCGGGACGTGACCGGCCGCGCGCTGGCCAACACCTACGCCCAGCACCTCGGTGCGATCTTCACCGAGCAGATCAAGCCGTTCGAGGTGGAGATCTGCGTGGCCGAGGTCGGCGCCACCGCCGAGTCCGACCAGCTCTACCGCCTCACCTACGACGGGTCGATCGTCGACGAGCCGCAGTACGTCGTGATGGGCGGGCAGGCCGACGCGATCACTTCGACGTTGAAGGATTCCTTCTCCGACGGGCTCGAGCTCGGCCCGGCCGTCGAGGTGGCGGTGAAGGCGCTGGGGTCCGGTGGGGAGAACTCGCGGGAGCTGGGCAGCAAGCAGCTCGAAGTGGCGTTGCTGGAGCGGGAGCGGCCGCACCGGACGTTCCGCCGCATCTCCGGTGCGGCGCTGGAAGCGCTGCTGCCGAAGGAGTCCGGTAAGGACTCCGAGGGCTCGGACGACGACAAGAACGGTTCCGAGGACAAGGGGTCGGGCAGCGGCAAGTAGCCGCATTGACTTCCACCGCGGTCGAACTCGCATCGTGGTCGGTGCCCTGAAAGCCCGCCGAGGAGGGAAACCGACCATGGTCGAGCTCAACCACACCATCGTCGCCGCGCGCGACCAGGACGCGACCGCGCGGTTCTTCACCGAAGTGCTCGGGCTCGCCGAGCCGCAGCGCTTCGGCCCGTTCCTCATGGTGCAGCCGGAGAACTCGGTCACCTTGGACGTCGCCGCGGCCGACGGTGCGATCACCTCGCAGCACTACGCGTTCCTCGTCCGCGACGACGAGTTCGACGAGATCTTCGGCCGGGTCACCGAGCGCGGCCTGAAGTACTGGGCCGATCCGCACCACACCGAGCCGGACACCATCAACACCCGCGACGGCGGGCGCGGCTTCTACTTCGACGACCCGAACGGGCACATCCTCGAAGTCCTCACCCGGGAGTACGGCAGCGGTGCCGAGCAGCGCGGGTGAGGCTCACAACGGCCGGTAGACGGTGAGCACGTCGGGGTGCGCGGTGAACGCGAAGTGGCTGCCGCGCTGCCCGATCTCTCCGTCGGTGGCCACCGCCACCGGTGCGCCGAGCACCCGGACGTCCAGGAAGCGGTGCTCGCGCTCGACGTAGGTCCGGCTGCGGTGCAGTGCTCCGGTCAACGCCGCGAGCACGAACCGCAGCCGCGACAGGTGCGCGTCCGCGCGCACGTAGCGGACGTCCAGCCGCCCGTTGTCCAGCCGCGGGCGCCAGGTCGGCGCGAAACCGCGGGGCTCGTAGGCGCCGTTGCCGACGAACAGCACCCACACGCGGCGCCGGACCCCGTTCAGCTCGACTTCCAGCGGCGTGGATTCGTGCAGCACGCGCACCAGGGCCGCCGC
>NZ_JAFRFW010000728.1:0-3950 GCF_017434145.1 Saccharopolyspora sp.
GAGCACGTCGGCTGCGGTTTCCCGGCCGTTGTGGCGGCCGGTCAGTACGGTGATGCAACCGTCGCCGCGGCCCCAGCGGAACGTCAGATCAGTCGCGGGTTCGTGGTGCCAGATGCACGGCAGGCCGTACGCCCGCGGTGTCGTGGGAGTTCCCATCGCGGGTGTGTTCCGACCGGCCATGCTCGCCTCCTCGCGGGAGGCGGGCCGGTTCGTACTGCCGGATCGGCCCGCCTTGCAGTCTGATCGCGAGACAGTAGCACGTGAGTGATGTGCCGCTAGCTTGCACATAAAGGAATCCCCGGCGCTCGACGCGCCGGGGATTCCGGATGGGCTCGAACTGCGGTCAGTCCCGGAAGCGGTCGTCCTTCACCGCGTTCGTGAAGGCGATGAACTGGCGGCCGCTCAGCGCGAGGATCGGCGAGTCGTCACCGAGCTTGGAATCACGGATCGCCGCACCCTGTGGCGCGGGCGAGGTCTCCACGCACTGCTCGGACGGGGCGCTGCGCGAAGATTTCTTCCATGTGTAGGTCACAGTCGTCTCCTTCAGGCATCGGTCTCGTACCGCGACCGGAGTGTAGCCAGATATGAACGACTTTCAGCTGCGCCCAAGGCAGCCTGCTGGAACTGCCCGAAGAGCCGATTCAGCTCACCCGTCTGTTCGGAGCCGTCCACGATGTGACCCGCCAGCGGTGAATCGACGAACGCGACGTCGCCGTGCTGCGGGAACCGGAGCACCGAGAAGCCGCATTGCAGCGTCGTATGGTCGGCTGCGTTCAGCGGCAACAGATGGATGCGGATGTTCTCCCGCTTCGACATGGCGATCAAGTGATCGACCTGCTCTGCCATGACCCGTTCGCTGCCCATGGTGCGGAGGAACGCTTCCTCTGCGATCACCACGTGCAGGACGAGCGGGTCGTCCTCGTCGAGCCGTTCCTGCCGTCGCGCGCGGGCATCGACGTGGTTCTCGACGACCAGCGGACTCAACGGCGTCCGGGCCGTTCGGTGTAGTGCGCGGGAGTATTCGCGGGTTTGCAGCAGTCCCGGGATCATGGTGATCTCGAAGTTGAAGGCCTCGACCGCGTCCGCCTCGAAACCGACGTACGGCTCGAACGTCGACGGCAGCTTGTGCAGCGTCCACCAGCCGCTCTTGTTGCTGTCCGCGCGCATCTGCTCGACGTGCAGTCGCTCTTCGTCGTCCACGCCGTAGGCGTCGAGCAGCTGCTCCAGCTTCTCCTTGCTGGGCCGGGACCGCGCCATTTCCCAGTGGCCGATCGCACTGCGGTGAATGCCCAGATGCTTGGCCACCTGCTGCTGATCGACGCCGGTCTTCTCCCGGAACTCGCGGAGGAGGCGCGCAAGCCTCAACTGTCGAGCGTTCGCCATGTCCGGCCCTACCTCTTCCATCCGTTCGAGTGATCGCGCAATCCGACCTGCGGCTAGTAGCGTGCTAGCAATCGCAATCCAGCGATGGTCAGTGTAGATCACTACGGAACGTACCGAGAAGGAGCTGTGCGTGAGCAACCGGGCCACGGTCGCGTGGGGAAGAAGCGCGGAACAGCAGGTCGACGCCGACACCGCAAATGTCCTGTGTGGACAGTGTACGCGCGGATCGATCGGTGCTGCGGAACGGCGGTGCGCAACGTGTGCGAGGGCGAAGAAATCGTGCTCCATGGCGGGGATTTCGCACGGCCCGGTGCCGCCGCACCCGTCGAGCCGCGCGCTTGGGCCACCGGACCGCGAGACGCGGAATGGCATTGTGTCGTCCGGTGTGCTTTCGGATCCCTGCGATGTCTCTGCGGCCACTACGTGCGCGGTCCCGTTCATCTTCGGCGTACCGAGCCCGCGGCGGGCGAACTGGGCCGCTCGCTGTGCGCGGCGGCCGAAGCCGAGCTAGCGCGCGAAAACCCGGGCGACCCGCGGCCCGGCCGAACGCGGACGCTCTGAACGGCGGTGCCCTGAACGGCGGTGCCCTGAACGGGACGCCCGGAACGGTGGCGCCCGGAACGTCAGCGCCCTGAACATCAGCGCGCTGCCGCGGCCGAATTCACGTCGACGCGAAGCCCCACCTCGACTCCGCCTCACCCCGGAGGCGGTGACCCGCGCGGCGGTATCCCCGACCCCGCGCGGACCGACCGGCCGGTGCCTGCACTCCGATCCCTCCCCCAAGGGCACCGGCCGGTCACCCCTAGCCGGAACCCGCGCGGACTCAAGGAGTGAACGGACCGTTGGTCCCAATAGATTGGGCGAAAGTTCCGTTCACTCCAAGCGAACCGCTCACTCCACCCGACTGGGGGCTCCGGCGCCCAGGTTCTCCCGCAGCGTCGTGCCGGTGTATTCGGTGCGGAACACACCGCGCTCCTGCAGCAGCGGGACCACGCGGTCCACGACCTCGTCCAGCCCGGACGGGCTGACGTGCGAGCCGAGGATGAAACCGTCCACCGCGTCGGCCTGCACGTAGCGGTCGATCTCGGTGGCGACGTGATCGGGCGTGCCGACGAACACCGCGCGGTCGAAGACCTTCGTGACGACCTCCCGCAGGGACAATCCTTCGGCCTTGCCGAGCGCGCGCCAAGACTCGGCGGTGGCCTGCGGATCCTGCGACAGCGGTGCGCGGCCGCGAATCCACTTGGGAGCTTCCGGCGTCGGATCCACATCCGGCACCGGGCCGTCCGGGTCGAACTCGGACAGGTCCCGGTTCCAGATCGTCTCGGCCAGCACGATCGCGGTGAACGGGTCGACCTGGCGGCTGCGAACATCGGCGTGCCGGTCGCGGGCTTCGGCTGCGGTGTCGCCGAGGATGACGCCCGCCGATGGCAGGATCTTGACCTGCGAAGGCTCCCGGCCCGCCTTGGCGACCCGAGCCTTGACGTCGGCGTAGAACTCGCGCGCCTGGTCGAACTCCTGGTACCGCGAGAAGATCGCATCCGAGTGCTGGGCGGCGAAATCCCGCCCGGCAGGCGACTCCCCGGCCTGCAAGATGACCGGATGACCCTGCGGCGGGCGGGGAGTGGAGAACCGCCCGGCGATGTCGAACTGCTCGCCGCGGAACTCGAAGTCGCCCACGTGCTCGTCGCGCAGGAACCGCCCCGCGTCCCGGTCGGCGACCACGGCCTCCGGACCCCACGAGTCCCACAGCCTGCGCACCGCTTCGAGCGTTTCCCCGGCCCGCTCGTAGCGCTGCGAGCGGTGCAGGAACCCGCCGCGCCGGAAGTTCTCCCCGGTGTCGGCGTCGAAGCTGGTCACCACGTTCCACGCGGCCCGGCCGCCGGAGAGCAGGTCCAGCGTGGCGAACTTGCGCGCCAGCTCGTAGGGCTCGTTGAACGTCGAGTTGATGGTGCCCGCGAGTCCGATGTGCTCGGTGATCGCGGCCAGCGAGGACAGCACCGTGAACGTGTCCGGCCGTCCCACCACGTCCTGGTCGAAGACCTGTCCGCCGCGGGTGCGCAACCGCAGCCCCTCGGCCAGGAACAGCAGGTCCAGCTTGCCGCGCTCGGCCGTTTCGGCCCAGTGCGCGTAGGACTCGAAGTCGATGTGGCTGCCGGAAGCCGGATCGCTCCACACCGTGTCGTGGTTGACGCCCGGGAAGTACGCGCCCAGGATGATCTGCTTGCTCATCACGCCACCTCCACGGCGTAGCGGCTGGACTGCCGGGGCAGGCCGAAGCGTTCGCGCAGGGTCTCCGCGCCGTAGCCGGTGCGGAAGCTCCCGCGCCGGTGCAGCTCCGGCACGAGCCGGTCGACGATCGCGTCGAGGTCGAGCGGCAGCACCGCGGGGCGCAGGCGGAAACCTTCGATGCCCGCGATTCGCCATTCCTCCAGCAGATCCGCCAGTTGCGGAGCATCGCCGGAGAACACCGCGGCGTCCGAGCGCAACGGCTCACCGGCGAGTTCGTCGAGCCGCGCCAGCCGCCGCCGCGCGGCCGGGGCGTCGGCGTCGAGCGCGACCACCAC
>NZ_JAFRFW010000729.1:0-4071 GCF_017434145.1 Saccharopolyspora sp.
CATTGCTATTCTATGTTCGCTCATTTTTTTTATCCGGGCTCGGCGTGGTCCTGGCCGGGGTCGGCTCAGCGCACGCCCAGGCGAACCGGCTGGTCGCGCAGGTCGCCGAGCGCCGCGCGGAGCGGACTTCGTGGGCGGGTGCGCGCGCCGCGTTCGCGACCGCGGCCGACCCGGACGTCCCGACGGCCGTCGCGGACCTGCACGCCCGCGGCGCCCGGCGCATCGCGGTCGCGTTCTGGTTCCTGGCGCCGGGTTTGCTGACCGATCGCGTGGTCACCAGCGCGCGCGAGCACGCGCGGGATCCGCTGATCGCGGAGCCGATGGCGGACGCGCCGGAAGTCGCCGAGCTGGTCCTCGCCCGCTACGCCGAAGCGCTCCGGCCGAGCGGCGCGGCCACGGCCTGAAGCTGCGCAACTCGAGCAGAATTACCAGATTTTCCCGGTCGTGCGGAATCCGGCGCAATCGCCGGACCACCGCTTGCCACCACGGGTTGCGCCGTTCTTGCGAAATTCCGGCGAACATCCCCGCACCGCCGGACATCGGGGCAGGATTTCCGCCCGTGCGACCGGACGAGTCGCGGCGCACGAAAGTCCGGCGGTGGCCGACGACCCCGACAGCCGGCCGCCGCCGGACACCGCGGCGGATTCCGGCATTCCGCACATCCGGGAGGCCCGCGCCGCAAGCGGCTGCCGCCGCTTCTGAAAGACCCCCAGCGCTGACGCAGGGTGTTTTTCCGGAACACTAAACTTCACCCCAAGTGGTCATGAGAGAGTGCGGTTCAACCACACGGCGGTGGTGCTCCGCAGTTCGCCGAGCGACCTCGCCGCACGGTCTCCCCCGTTCGGGCGAGTAACCGTGGACCTCGGCGGCAGAATCAGGGTGGAACGACAAGTCGGGGGCGAGCGCGGGAGATGAACACGCAGCAGCCGAGTCGGCCGGTGATCACACCGGCCATGCGGGAACAGGCCAGCAAGCAGCCGAACACCTGGCTGTACGTGGTCGACCCGATCTTCAGCGACCCGAGCGCGGAAGTACCGCCGTGGGGCTTCATCGGCGGATACCGGGTCGACGAGCGCGGCGAGCTCACCGACGACTTCTCCCCGAACCCGAACTACCGCCCATCACCGGTCGCGCTGCGGCTGCCCGCGCCGACCAACGACGTCGAACGCGCGCTGCAGCTGACCACGACCGGCTACGCGCAGGCGGCCACGCTGCTGTCCGCACTGCTGGACGCGGAGCTGATCCTGTTCGCGCAGCCGCAGGGCAGCGGACTGTTCACGGTGGACCACGACTCCGGCAGGCGGCAGCTGCAGCTGTTCACCTCGGAGAGCTTCCTGCCCGCGAACTGGACGAGCTGGCAGCGGCTGACCGGCAGGCAGCTCGTCGAGCGCAACCCGGTCGGGATGGACCTGCAGATCAACCCGACCAGCGCGGTCAAAGCGCGGCTGCCCGCCGAAGACCTGATCAAGACCGCGGGGGTGCGGGTGGCGCCCGCCGCGCAGCCGGAGGAGACCCAGCCCGCGCAGGTGCCCGGCGGCCAAGCGACCGGCGGACAGCAGCAGGCGCCCGATCCGATCAGCAGCGACTTCGGCCAGCGCTTCATCGGCAGCGTGCTGGCCGCCGCGGCGGGCGACGCGCTGGGCGCGCCGGTCGAGTTCTACCCGGTCGAGCAGATCCGCAACCGCTTCGGCGAACACGGCGTCACCGACTACGACCGCAGCGGTTCGCACCCGGGCGAGTTCACCGACGACACCCAGCTGGCGATGTTCACGCTGGAGGGGCTGATCCGCGGGCACATCGCGGCCCGCGGTGGCGCGGGAAGCGGGCCGCTGGCCGCGATCCAGCTGGCCTACCAGCGCTGGCTGCACACCCAGGGCTACGCGTGGTCGCGCGCGGCCGGGCCGTACGCGCAGTCCCACCCGGAGCCGGACGGCCTGCTCGCCGGGGTGCGCGAGCTGTTCGCGGTCCGCTCGCCGAACAGCGACTGCATCACCGCGTTGCGCGGGTTCGCCTCGACGGGCGTACCCGGCACGTTCGAGCGGGCGATCAACGACTCCGACGACAACACGGGCGTGGTGCGGGCGGCGCCGATCGCGCTGTGGTCGGACGAGCCGCGCGAGGTGTTCCGGCTCGCCGCCGCGGCCGCCGCGCTGACCTGCTCGAAGCCCAGCGGCTACCTGCCCGCCGGGGTGCTCGCGGTGCTGGTGCACCGGCTGCTGCGCGGCGAGTCGCTCACCGATGCGCTGGCGCACGCGCACAAGCTGCTCACCGAGTGCACCGGGCACCAGCAGACCGAACGCCTTTTGCTGGTCGCCGAAGACCTCGCCGCGCGGGGCGAACCGACTCCGGAACAGGTCAAGGACCTGCTCGGTGACGGCTGGAGCGGGCACGAGGCGCTGGCGATCGCGGTGTGCGCGGCGCTGAGCAGCGACGGTGTCGGACCGGCGGTGATGGCCGCGGTGAACCACTCCGGCGACAGCGACTCCACCGCGGCGATCTGCGGCGCGATCGTCGGCGCGCAGCACGGGGTTTCGGCGGTTCCCGGGGTGTGGCTGCGTGATCTGCGGCTGCGGGAGACGGTTCAGTCGCTGGCCGCGGACGCGCTGGTGGAGTTCGGGCCGCAGCCGCGCGGCGACGAGACCTGGTCGCAGCGGTATCCGGGTGAGCGCGACGTCATCGGGCTCGAGTTCGGGTCCGAGCTGCCGCGGGTGGCCGGGCAGGATGCCGAGGAACCGGCCGGGCAGGACGAGACCGCCGCGCAGGATTCCGCTCCGGACACCGCCGAAGAGCAGACGGCCGAGCAGGATGCCATTCCGGTGGCTCGGCTGTCGGTTCCCGGTGCGCAGCCCTCGGAGACCGGCGCTGCTTCCGCCGAGCAGCGGGATGCGTCCCCGGCGGATTCCGGCAGTGCGGAATCCGCCACGCAGCAAGGGGAAACGGCAGACCGGAGTTCGGCGGAAACGGACTCCGCGCAGCAGGCCTCGCCCGAGCGCGCCGATCCGGCCACGACCCCCGAGCAGGCAACGACCCCGGCCGCTGGACCGTCCACTGCGGACGGTGCCGCTGAACCGCAGCCCGCCGCGGCGTCGGGTACTGCGGCATCGGACACTGCCGCATCGGACGACGCGGCCTCGGAGGACGCCGAGTCCGCGGCCGAGCCGATCGTGCCGACCATGGGTTCCTGGCCCGCCCCGTCCAAGACCGCACCCGCCCGCGAACAGAAACCCGCGCACGACACCGAACGCGCCGAACCGGGCGGCGAACGCATCCTGGGCTGCCTGCTCGGCACGGCGATCGGGGACGCGCTCGGCTACCCGGTGGCCGACGAGTCCATCGAAGTGATTCGCCGCAACTACGGCGGCGCCGGGGTGGCCGACCTGGTCGGCCATGCCATCAGCGCGAACACCCAGCTCAGCTTGTTCACCGCCGAAGGGCTGATCCGCGCGGGCATCCGCAACCGCCTGCACGGCGACACCGACCCGGCGCAGCCGGTGCAGCACGCGTACCAGCGCTGGCTGCACACCCAAGGCGTCGACTGGGCGGACGCGGGCGGCCCGATCGCGGACATCCCGCCGAACGGCTGGCTGATCCGGGAGAAGGGCCTGTTCGCACGCCGCTCCCCCGACGACACCTGCCTGCAGGCGCTGCGCGGTTACGCGGGCGGTACGGCGCTCGGCACGCTGACCAACCGGCTCAACGACGCCAAAGGCAGCGGCGGAGTGGTTCGCGCGGCACCGGCTGGCTTCCGCACCGGCGACCCGGCCGAGACGTTCCAGACCGGCGCGGCCATCGCCGCGCTCACCCACGGGCACCCGAGCGGTTTCCTGCCCGCGGGCGCGCTGGCGGTGGTGGTGAGCCAGCTGCTCGCGGGCCGCTCGCTGCCGGAGTCGGTGGACCGCGCGCTCACCGAACTGTCCACTTGGGAGGGTCACGAGGAGACCTCCGCGACGTTGCGCCGCGCCATCGAGCTGGCCACCGAGGGCACCCCGACGCCGGAGCAGATCCAGCACCGGCTCGGTGCGGGGCGGGTCGGTGAGCAGGCGCTGGCCATCGCGGTGTGCGCGGCGCTGG
>NZ_JAFRFW010000730.1:0-1730 GCF_017434145.1 Saccharopolyspora sp.
CGGGCCGCGTCGAAGTTGGCCGAGCCTTGGTTGGCCGAGGCGTTGTCGGCCATTTCGGTGTCGCCGTGGCCGAACGAGCGGTCCATGCCGGACTGCCCGCCCAAGATCGCCGACAGCGACCCGTTGAGCTCGCCGGTGATCTCGTCGGCCCGTGCCTTGAACGAGTCGAACGCGGCCCGTCCGGCCCCGTTGAACTTGCCTTCGAGGGGTTCCGCGGCGGTGATGAGCTGGCGGATCAACGCGCCCAGATCATCGCTGGAACCCTGCGTCTGCTTCGTCAACGCCGACAACGTCGACGACCCCATGTCGAACTTCACGCAACACCCTCCCGGTTCTCGCCGCTGCCACCAGTGGCGACCGTGTTCGCGAACCGCTATGACGCGGGAACTCCCCAGTTCGGTTCCACCCGATCACAGCGGAGATCACCGCCGTCGGGCATCGGGGATTCTACTCAGATCAAGGCGGTCGGCTTCAAGGTCGTGCGCGATTTCCGGGCGGTTTCGCACGATGCGTGTTCTACGCTCGACTCAGGGTATTTCCCGGGCAAGATCGTGCGGGTCCGAAACCGGTTCAGGACTCCTCGTCGGACAACGCGGAATGCGCTGCCGCCCAAGCGTCCCTGGCTTCGCGCTGCGATTCGGCGACTCCCTCGAACGTCTCGTCGTTCCCGGTCTGCCTGGACAGCACCGCGGCGACACCGCTGAGCGCGTCGGAGGCCTCCGACCCGGCTCGGGAGAACGACGTGACCAGCGAGTCCGGCATCTGCAACGTGCCGGGTCCGGCGCCTTGCTCAGCGGTGCGCTGCGCTTGTTCCGCCGCCTGCCAGGCCGCGCTGAGCTGGGCGAAGGAGTCCAGCAGGTTGCGCCAGATGGTGATCTGCTCGGTGTTCGGCTCGGGGGCGTTCATCGGTCCTCCGTTTCGCGGGGGTGCACCGGGAGGGTGCCCGCCGAACCGGTCGATCAAGCTTCGCCGCCGCGTTCCGCCGAAAGCCGGCGGTGCCCGCTGCCGGAAATCCGGATCACGTCCCGTACACGAGCTCGTCGGCCTGCGCGAGCCCCGCGTCGATCGCCGCGGCTTCGGCATCGTCCAACGCCGCGCGGAAGTCCGGCCCGGCCGCTTTCACCAGCACCATCAACTTCTTGCCGATACCGCGGGCCTGGGTGAGCCGGACCCGGGGCGCGGCCAGCGCCTGCCGCGAATCGGTGATCAGCTTGCGGTAGCGGTGGTTCAGCTCGGCGCGGGCGTCGACCACGTCCAGCGCCGCCGCCAAGCGGGACAGCTCTGCGGTGGCGACCTGCTGTTCGGACGGTTCGGGCACGCCACGCACCTTACGACCCGGCGCGCCGGAACCGACGCGATGTCGGTGCCCGGGGACACCATGGGGCGAGCGCAGCGACGCGGCTGCGCACGACGAGGGGAGCACGGCCATGACCACCGTTGAACGGACCAGCACCGCCCTCACTCCGTACCTCGCGGTGAACGGCGCCAGGCAGGCGATCGAGTGGTACGGCACGGTCTTCGGCGCGCGCCTGCGCGGCGAGCCGCACGTGATGGACGACGGCCGCATCGGGCACGCCGAACTCGACGTCGACGGTTGCGCGCTGATGCTCGCCGACGAGTTCCCGGAGATCGACATGGCGAGCCCGGCGACCCGCGGCGGTGCCAGCGTGAACCTGAACCTCCAGGTCGCGGACGTCGACGCGGTGCTGCAGCGCGCGCGGGACGCGGGC
>NZ_JAFRFW010000731.1:0-10245 GCF_017434145.1 Saccharopolyspora sp.
ACTCGCGCGCCGCGTTCGGCCCGCGCGACACCGCGCATCCGCAACGCGAAGCCCACGTTGCCGGCGACGTCGCGGTGCGGGAACAACTGCCCGTCCTGGAAGACCAGGCCGAACCCGCGCCGGTGCACCGGCACCCTGGCGAGGTCCCGGCCGTCCCACCGGATCTGGCCGGCAGCCGGCTCCTCCAGCCCGGCGACGGCCCGCAACAACGTCGACTTGCCACAACCGGACGGACCGAGCAAAGCCAGCACTTCCCCGTCGCGCAACGCCAAGGAAACATCGCGCACCGCTGCTACCGCCCCGAAACGCACGGTGAGACCGCGCAGTTCCAGCCCCATCAGAATTCCTCCACCGCGTCGGTGCGGATCCGCAACCGTTCGACGAGTACGACCGCCAGCACGGTGACGATCATGAGCAAGGTGCACGCCGCGTACGCCATCTGCGTGTTCAGCTCGCCCGGCCTGCCCAGCAGCCGCCCGATCGCGACCGGCAACGTCGGCGCGTCCGGCCGGGCGAGAAAGCTGGTCGCCCCGAACTCGCCGAGTGCGACCACGAATCCGAACCCGGCCGCGCCCAGCACGGACCGCGCCGCCAACGGCACGTCCACCTCCCGGTGCACCCGCCAAGGCCCGGCCCCGAGCGTCGCCGCCGCCTGTCGAAGCCGGTCATCGATGGACCGCAGCACCGGCAACACCATGCGGATCACGAGCGGCGTCACCACGAGAGCTTGCGCGAACGGCACCAGCAGCGGCGAAGTCCGCAGGTCGCCGGGCAACAGGTGCAGCGTGATCAGGTATCCGAAACCGACGGTCACCGCGGAGACTCCGAGCGGCACCATCAGCACCACGTCAAGGGACTCGGCGAGCGCGCGCCGCCGCACGGCGACCAGCACGAACGACGCCAGCAATCCGAGCAGCAACGCCATCCAGGTCGCGTCGACGGCCGTGCGCACCGAGTTCAACCCGGCCTCGAGGCCGGTGACTTCCAACGTCCCCTGCTGCCCGGTGCCCAGCAGCGCCCGATATCCCGCCAGGCCCCAACCATCCCTTGTGGACACCGAGCGCACCAGCAAGCCGGCGATCGGCGCCAGCAATCCGCAAACCACCAGGCCCGCCGCCCCCACCACGAGCCACTGCGCGCCTTGCGGACGGCGCGCAGTGCCCGCTGCGGACCGCAGGCGCAACGCGGTTTCCCTGCGGCGCCGCGCGAACGAGGCCGCTAGCAACGCCGTCACGACCGCCGCCAGCTGCAACAGCGACAGCGCCGCCGCACCCGGCAGGTCCAGCAACTGCACCGTGCGCAGGTATATCTCGGTCTCCAAGGTCCGGTACTGCCCGCCGCCCAGCACCAGCACCACACCGAAACTCGTGGCGCAGAAGAGGAAAACCACGGCGGCCGCGGACCCCAGCGCAGGCAGCAGCGCGGGCAACGTGACCGAGGTGAACGCCCGCAGCTTCGACGCTCCCAGCGATCGGGCCGCGTCTTCGGCCCGACGGTCGAGGTGGGTCCACAACCCGCTCACCGTGCGCGCCACGACCGCGACGTTGAAGAAGGCGTTGGCGAGCACGATCGGCAGAACCGCACCGGACTCGACGTCGAACAGCGCGCGAAAGGCCATGCCGACCACGATCGTCGGCAACACGAACGGCACCGTCACGACCGCACGCAGCACCGCACGGCCCGGGATCAACGAACGAGCCAGCACGTACGCCAACGGCACGCCCGCGATCAGCGCCACCGCTGTGGACGCCGCTGCCTGTCCGAGCGTGAACGCCACCAACCGCCAGGTCGACGCCTCCGCCAGCACCTCGCCGACGTTCCCGTGCAGCCCCATTCCGATGATCGCTGCCACCGGCCATGCGAAGAACAGCCCGAGAAATCCGAGCACGACGCTCGCGGCTGCCGGGACCGCCAGCCGGTTGTGCGGGCTCATCCGCGAACCAAGGTTCGCCACTGCTGGACCCAGCGGTCCCGATTCCGCTCCACTTCGGACGCGGGCAGCTCGGCCGGTCGCGGCGGCAGCGGTGCGCTGGCCGACCAGTTCGGTGGCAGCGGCACCCCGTCCACCGCCGGGTAGACGTACATCTGTTCCGGCGCTTGGCGCTGGAACTCCCGCGACAGCAGGAAGTCAACCAACTGACCAGCGCCCTGCGGGTCCTTCGCCCCGGCCAGCACGCCCGCGTACTCGACCTGCCGGTAGCAGGTGTCCAGCAGCGCCTTGGTGCGCGGCTTGCCGTCGTCGCCGACCTCCGCGGCCGGCGACGAGGCGTAGGACAGCTCAATGGGGCGTGGCCCGTGTTCGGCGGCAGCGGAGAAGTCCTGGTTGTAGACCTCCTCCCAACCGGAGGAGAGCTTGACGTCGTTCGCCGCGAGTTCCCGCCAGTACTGCTGCCATCCCGGGTCGCCGAACGCAGCGACCGTCCCGAGCAGGAAGGCCAAGCCGGGCGAGGACGTCGTCGGATCCGGAACGGCTGTCAGGCCGCGGTAGCGCGGTTCGGTGAGGTCTCGCAGCGTCGCGGGCTCCGGCATCCGGTGCGCGGCGAACCACTCGGTGTCGATGTTCACGCACACGTCCGCCACATCCACCGCGGTGAGGCGGTTTTGCCGGTCCTGGGCGTAGCGATGCGGTCCCTGGTCGGCATCGGCGGCCCGGTACGGCGCGAACACGCCTTCCCGCAGCGTGCGGGACGCGAAGGTCGAGTCCACGCCGTAGGCGACGTCCCCGAGCGGCGCTGCCTTGGACAGCACCAGCTTGTTGGCGAGCTCACCGGCGTCGCCGCTGGTGCGGACTTCGACGTGGATTCCGGAACGCTGCTCGAATTCCGCCAGCAGCCGGGGATCCACCACGAACGAGTCGTGCGCGACCAAGGTCACCGTGCGCTGCGCGGGCTCCTGGCCGACCAGGAGCGAACATCCGGCGGTCAACGTGATCACGGCGACCGCCGCGACCCACCGGACCAACGCGGTCCATCGCAACGAGCGGTGCTGCGAGGAAGGGGACAGTGATAAGCGGGGCAACGATCCTCCCGAACGGCGAGCCGATATCGGCCACGCGACGTCGAGCGGATCGCGGTACCTCCCTGCGCCGGCATGATCCGGTTCAGGTGCGGACGGTCGAGGGGAAGCGCCCCTCCTCTCAGCCCAGCGCGCTGGACTCCCGTGGCGCGAGCAGTCTACGTGCCGACCACGCCAACGGATGCCCGAAGGTCGCATCCGGCGCGATCAAGTACCACCATGTGGGCATGACCGGACTATTGAACGACACGCAGGTTTCCGAAGCGCTGCGAAGCCTGCCGGAGTGGGAGCAGGACGGCACCCGGCTGTCCCGGACCGTCGAGTTCGACAGCTTCCCGCAGGCCATCCAGGGCGTGAACCGGATCGCGGAGATCGCCGAGAACGAGAGCCACCACCCCGACTTCGACGTGCGGTGGCGCAAGGTGACGTTCTACTGCAGCACGCATTCCGAAGGCGGCATCACCGCCAAGGACGTGTCCATGGCCGAGGAGATCGACGGAGTCGTCGACGCGCTCTCCCAAACCTGAGCTTCGTCAACCGCGCGCGAGTTCGGCTGCTTCGGTGGCGCAGCCCCAGGACAGCGCCACCCCGCAGCTGCCGTGCCCGTAGTTGTGCACGATCTTCGCACCACCGAATCGCTCCACCTCGACCCGAACCGCGTCCCTGCCGGGACGCAGCCCGACCTTCTCCTCCAACACGACGGCCCCGGACAGCAGCGGGTCAACTCGCGCACAACGGCGAAGAATGCCGTCGGTCGTCCCGCCCTCGGCGGTCCGGGACCAGTCGTGTTCCACGGCGGTGCTGCCGAGCACGACGTGGCCGCCGTGCGGCATGACGGCGACGGGCTCCTCGCCCGGTCCGATTTCCACGAAGTACTCGTCGATCCCGGGATTGCGGACCACGACCTGCTGACCGCGCACCGGGCGGACACCGGGGTCACCGATGAGTTCGTGCGCGCCGACTCCCGTGCAGTTGACCACGACGCTCGCTTCCTCGGCCGCTTCCGCCAGCGAGGACACCGGGCTGTGCAGCAATTCCCCGCCGGCCGCGCGGAAACGTTCGGTGAGGTGGTCCAGGTAGCGCGGCATGTCGATCAGCGGAACGGTCCCGCGGTAGCCGCTGACGAAACCTTCCGGTAGTTCGTCGGGCCGGCAGCGGCGCAGATCCGGCAGCAGTTCCGCCTCGGGTGGCACCTGGTCTCCCAGGTCGAAGCGCGCGGCCATCCGCCCGTACTCGAGGTGCACGCCGGTCGCCGGGTCCGCGGCGAGTTCGACGAACCGGTGGTACGAGGTGGTGACCCAGCCCAGCACCCGGTCGGCAGGTTGCAGCAGCGCCGGTCCCCACATCGCGCCGGCGGCTGCGGAGGTCGTCGCGCGCGGGTGTTCCGACGTGCGAATGCGCACCGGGGTTCCGGTTTCCGCGAGCGTGACCGCAGTGCTCAACCCGGCCACGCCGGCACCGATGACCAGTACAGATTCCTCGAGCGGCATGCTCGGCACGCTAGCAGCGCCGCCGGATGGCGGTGGTTCTTCAGCTGATGTGCGCTCGCCGGACCGCTTCGGCGTCGAACGTGCCGCCGAGTTCGGGAGCGAGCGCGGTCCGCGCGATGTCGCGGAACGCGGCTGAAGCCGTCGCGCCGTGCGGCAACGCCCCGGCCAACGGTGCCGCGCTGACTTCCGGCAGATCGGCCAGGTTGCACCGCGTGGCCAAGTCCGGCTCACGCGGCCAGTCGCCGATCACCACACCGGAGCACCGCAACCCGCGCGTGCGCAACGCCTCCGCGGTGAGCGCGGCGACGTTCAACGCCCCGAGGCCGGCGTGCGTCACGACCAGTACCGGAGCTTCCAGTTCGGAGGCGATGTCGGCGATCGTGCCGCCTTCGTCGTCGAAGCGGACCAGCAGTCCGCCTGCGCCTTCGATGAGCACGAGATCGTGCGTGCCGGCGAGTTCCCGCGCTGCATCCGCGACGGCGCTGGGCCGCACTGGCTCCGCACCGGCCCGGCGCGCCGCCGTCGCCGGAGCCAGCGGTTCCGGATACCTGCCGAGTTCGACGGTGGTGACCGGCCCCGTCAACGCTCGCACCTGCGCGAGATCACCGTCTTCGCCGGGTTCGACCCCGGTCTGCGCGGGTTTGACAACTGCTGTGCTCCCCGGCGCGAGCGCGGCGACCGCGGCGGTGACCGCGGTCTTGCCGATCTCCGTGCCGGTTCCGGTGACGATCAGGAACATCTTCAGCCCTCCCGAGCCGCGGCGAGAGCGGCCGCGCAGATCGCGGCGAGGTCGTCGTCCCCGGTCACGTACGGCGGCATCGTGTAGATCAGCTTCCGGAACGGCCGCAGCCACACCCCGCTGCGCAGCGCCGCGCTGCTCGCGGCGGACATGTCCACGTCGTGATCGAGCTCGACGACTCCGATCGCTCCGAGCACCCGGACGTCGACCACTCCCGACAGGTCCCAGGCGGGAGCGAGTCCGCTGGTGAGCCCGCGCTCGATGCGTTTCACCTCGGCCTTCCAGTCCTGCCCGAGCAGCAGATCGGTCGACGCCCGGGCCACCGCGGCGGCCAGCGGGTTGCCCATGAACGTCGGCCCGTGCGCCAGAACCGGAACGGACCCGCCGGAGATCCCTTCGGCGATGCGCGGCGTGCACAGCGTTCCGGCCATCGTCAGATACCCACCGGTGAGCGCTTTGCCCAGGCACAGCACGTCCGGGCTGACCCCGGCGTGGTCGGCGGCGAATAGCTCGCCGGTGCGCCCGAACCCGGTGGCGATCTCGTCGAAGATCAGCAGCACGTCGTGCTCGTCAGCGAGTTCCCGCAGCACCCGCAGGTACTCCGGGGAGTGGAACCGCATTCCTCCTGCGCCCTGCACCACGGGTTCCACGATCACCGCGGCGACGTCTTCGGCGTGCCGGGCGAACTGCTCGGCGAGGTGATCGGCATAGGCCGGGTCGAATTCCGCGGGCGGTGCTTCCGCGAAGATCTGCGGCGGTAGCGCGGAGCCCCACAAGTGGTGCATCCCGCCTTCCGGGTCGCACACCGACATGGGGTGCCAGGTGTCACCGTGGTACCCGCCACGCCAGGTCAGCAGCCGCCGCTTGTGCGCGCGCCCCGTGGAGCGCTGGTACTGCAGGCACATCTTGATCGCGACTTCCACCGACACCGAGCCGGAGTCGGCCAGGAACACGTGCCGCAGCGGTTCCGGGGTGATCCGGACCAGCCGTTCGGCCAGTTCGACCGCGGGTTCGTGGGTGAGGCCGCCGAACATCACGTGGCTCATCCGGTCGAGCTGCCCGCGCACCGCATCGTCGAGCACCGGGTGCCGGTAGCCGTGGATCGCGGCCCACCACGACGACATGCCGTCGATGAGTTCGCCGACCCCGCCGACCGGTTCGGCCAGCCGCAACCGCACACCTTCCGCGGAGTCCACCAGCAGCGGCTCGGTCGTCGCGGGCATCGCGCCGTAGGGATGCCAAACGTGTTCCCGGTCCAGGTCGAGCAGGGTTCGATGGGACTGCATGCGCCGCATGATTCCGCAGTCCGGGCGCGCGGGCGGACGCCGCCCCGGTAGCGCCGGCTCGGGCCCGTGCTCGCCGCCGGATCGCTGTGGCGCGTCGATCGGATCGACCGCGATGCCGAGTGACAGCCCCGCGCGGTGCGGTTGATCACCGCCTCCCGCAGTTCACCCGGAACTCCACGCCGGGTTTCTGCGCGGATTCGCGGATTAGTCTTCCAGAATGGTGATCGTGCCGGTGCCCCCGCAGTTACCGCAACCCTTGCCGTTGCAGTCTCCGCAGATGGACGTGATGAGCTGCATGCGCCCAACATAAAGCGGCCGGTAACGCGGTGCGAATCACGAGGGTATTAGGTTCCTGGTGCGCAGCCCCCGATGCGCGCGCTGCGCGACCGGCCGGGCCGAACATTTCACTCGGACGAGCTGAAATGCCGGCGATATTCCCCGGGAATTTGCCGATCGACGCGTGACGTGACCCCGATCGGGGGTCAACCGATCGACAATGAACCGGTCGGGTTGCGCCGCGAAACCGAATTGCCGCGGGACGCGCCACCGCGAAACTCCAGCGGCCTCACACGTTGAAGCGGAACTCCACCACGTCGCCGTCGGACATGATGTACTCCTTGCCTTCCATCCGGACCTTGCCCGCCGAGCGGGCCGCCTGCATGGAACCGGCCTCGATCAGGTCCGGGTAGGAAACGATCTCGGCCTTGATGAAACCGCGTTCGAAATCGGTGTGGATCACCCCGGCCGCCTGCGGAGCGGTGGCGCCCTGCGGAATCGTCCAGGCGCGGGCCTCCTTCGGCCCGGCGGTCAGATAAGTCTGCAGGCCCAAGGTGTGGAACCCGGCGTGGGCCAGCGCATTCAGGCCCGGCTCCGGCTGCCCGACGGACTCCAGCAGCTCGCGGGCGGATTCCTCGTCCAATTCGATCAGTTCGGATTCGACCTTGGCGTCCAGGAACACCGCGTCGGCGGGCGCCACCAGGTCGCGCAACTGCTGCTTGCGCTGCTCGTCGGCCAGCACGCCCTCATCGGCGTTGAACACGTACAGGAAGGGCTTGGTGGTGAGCAGGTTCAGCTCGCGCAGCTCGGGCACCTCGGTGCCCTTGTTCGCGGCGAACAGGGTGGTGCCACCGTCGAGGATCTCCTTAGCCTCGTACACCGCATCCAGCGCGGGGCGCTTGTCCTTGCGGGTGCGGGCTTCCTTCTCCAGCCGGGGCAGCGCCTTCTCCAGCGTCTGGATATCGGCGAGGATCAGCTCGGTGTTGATCGTTTCGATGTCATCGGCCGGGTTCACGTCGCCGTCCACGTGCACCACGTCGCTGTCGTCGAAGACGCGGATGACCTGGCAGATCGCGTCCGCCTCGCGGATGTTCGCGAGGAACTTGTTGCCCAGCCCCTGGCCTTCGGACGCGCCCTTGACGATGCCCGCGATGTCCACGAACGAGACGGTGGCGGGCACCACCTTCTCGGAGGAGAACATCCCGGCGAGTTCGCCGAGGCGGCCGTCGGGCAACGGCACCACGCCCACGTTCGGCTCGATGGTCGCGAACGGGTAGTTCGCGGCGAGCGCGTCGTTGCTGGTCAGCGCGTTGAACAGGGTGGACTTACCGACGTTGGGCAGCCCGACGATTCCGAGGGTGAGACTCACGGGCCGTGAGTCTAGGTGGTACGGGCACGATCTCCGCCCACCCCTCCTGACGTGCGCAGCGATCGGAGTGAACGGACTCTTCGCCCGATTCGTTCGGACCAGCGGTCCGTTCACTCCGACGCATCGGCTCGCGGGGGAGTCAGTCGTCCTGCTCCTGCTCGTCACCGTCCTGCTGGTCGTCTTGCTGGTCGCCGTCCTGCTGCTCTTGCTGCTGCTGTGGCGGCGGGGCGGGGTCGTTGCAGCCCGCGGTGACGGTCAGCGCCAGCATCGCCGCCGCCACCCCACCGGCGATCTTGAAACCGCGTGCGGTCGTGGAATTTGCCATGAAGCCGACATTAGGGATCAATCGAGCCGGTGTCACCTACTCCGCGCCGAGCGTTCGCGTGCCACGGCATGTCGGTGGCCTTGCCAGAATCGACGCCGTGCCGACCGAGCCCTGCCCGACCTCGACCGACGACGAGCTGAACGTTCGCCTGCCGTTCCGCCCTCCGCTCGACGCAGCGGCCCTGTTCGGGTTCCTGCGCGCCCGCGCGGTCGGCGGCGTGGAGGACGCCGGGGCCGAGCACTACTCCCGTGCGCTGCGACTTGCGCACGGTGCGGGGACGGTGACGCTGCGGCCTCGGCGAGATCACGTCGCCGCGACACTGCGGCTCGCCGACCAGCGCGACCGGGACAGCGCGATCGCGCACTCGCGCAGGCTGCTCGATCTCGACGCCGATCCGGCCGCGGTGGCCGAAGTCCTCGACGGCGACCCGGCACTCGCTCCGATGCTGCGCAAGCACCCCGGCGTCCGGGTCCCCGGAAGCGTGGACGGCGCGGAGATCGTGGTGCGGGCCGTCCTCGGGCAGCAGGTGTCCGTGGCCGCCGCGCGTACCGCGGCGCAACGGCTCACCGAAGCCCTCGGGGAGCCGTTGACCTGCGCGGGCGGCACGATCACGAGGCTGTTCCCCACACCCGCAGCGATCGCGTCCGGAGTCACCGGAGTGCTCACCGGGCCGAAGCGGCGCACCGAGGCGTTGCGGCTCGTGTGCGAGGCGTTGGCGGACGGCTCGCTGCTGGTCGAACCGGGCCGGGACGCCGATGAGATCAGCGCGCAGCTGCAAACTTTCCCGGGCATCGGCCCGTGGACGGCGAACTACGTGGCGCTGCGCGTGCTCGGGGCCGCGGACGTGCTGCTCGACGGTGATCTCGCGATGCGCCGCGGCGCCGCCGAACTCGGACTGCCCGACCGGCCCGGCGCGCTGCGAGCTCACGCGCAGCGTTGGCGCCCGTGGCGTTCCTACGCCGGGATGCTGTTGTGGCTGGCGAACCAGCGACCTATCTGAGGGCTCCGCGGGTCAAGCGTCGAGTTCGATCGTCGATCCCGCCCGCGACTTGCGGATGCGCAGCCGCATCCCGATCCGTTGCCGCATCTCGTCCACGTGCGAGACCAGGCCGATCACCCGCCCGCCCGCGCGCAGCTCGTCCAGCGTGTCCATCACGAGATCAAGGGTGTTCGCGTCGAGCGTGCCGAAACCTTCGTCGATGAACAGGGTGTCCAGCAGCGCCCCGCCCGACTCACCGGCGACGACGTCGGCCAGGCCCAGCGCCAGCGAAAGCGAAGCCATGAACGACTCACCGCCGGAGAGCGTCTTCGCCGACCGCGTCCGCCCGGAGTAGTCGTCGAGCACGTCGAGCCCGAGCCCGCCGCGCGTGCCGCGCGCTCCGGCCGCGTCGGAGTGCACGAACGAGTAGCGCCCACCGCTCATCCGCTGCAGCCGGCGGGTGCCCGCGATCGCGACCTCCTCCAGCCGCGCGGCCAGCACGGACGAGCGCAGCGACATCTTCCGCGCGTTCTGCCCGCGGCCGTTGACCACGTCGGTGAGCGCGTCCAGCTCGTCGTACTCGGCTTTCGCGGGACCGAGTTCGTCCCATTCCTTCCGCAGCCGTTTCGCCAGGTCGGTGAGGTCGCGGTGGCGCTGGTCCAGGCGTTGCTCGGTCGCCATGGCGCGTTCAGCGGCCTCGCGGGCGGTGGTGGCGGCTTCGGCCGCGACTTCCAGGCCGACCTCGGTGCCCGCGTCGACGCCGAAG
>NZ_JAFRFW010000732.1:0-2337 GCF_017434145.1 Saccharopolyspora sp.
CGGTTTCCGTGTTCCAGCACCGGGATTCCGTTGACCAGCACGTGGTGCACGCCGTCGGCGGTCCGGCGCGGGTCGTCGAACGTCGCGGTGTCGGCGATGGTGTCGGGATCGAACAGCACGAGGTCGGCGGCCGCGCCTTCCCGGATCCGGCCGCGGTCGGGCAGGCCGAGCCGGTCGGCGGCGCGCGCGGTCAGGTGCGCGACGCATTCCTCCAGGCTCAGCACGCCGAGTTCCCGCACGTAGTGCCCCAGGTAGCGCGGGAACGTGCCCCACGCGCGCGGATGCGGCCGCGAGCCCACGAGCAGGCCGTCGCTGCCGCCGGTGTGCGCGCGGTGGCGCATGATCGTGCGCACGTTGTCCTCGTGTCCGACGTGCATCAGGCAGGACGTGCCGAGGCGTTCGTCCACGAGCACGTCCATGTACAGCTCGGCCGGAGCTTTCCCCGCCGTGCGGGCGGATTCGGCGATGCTGCGCCCGACCAGCCCGGTGTTGCCCGCATCGCGCACGCCGTTGATCTCGATGCTGTCCCAGTCGATCGGCACGCCGTGGTTGCCGTCCGAACCGTCCACCTCCATCACGTGCCGGATCCGCTCCCGCGCCGCGGAATCCCGCAGTCGCTCCAAAGTGGACTCGACGCCGCCTTCGGCCGCCCAGCTCGGCAGCAGCGCGTGCAGCGAGGTCGCGCCCGGCAGGTACGGGTAGGTGTCCAGCGTGATGTCCACCCCGTCCGCCAGCGCACCGTCCACCATGGACAGCAGGTCGGCGGCGCGGTCCCGGTTCACCTCGAAGTTCATCGTGGCGTGCGCCAAGTGCAGCGCGCAGCCGGACCAGCGGCTGACCTCGATCATCTCCTCGTAGGCCGCCAGCGCGCCCGCGCCGTAGCTGCGGTGGTGCGGGCTGTAGAACCCGCCGTGCTCGGCCACCACCCGGCAAAGCTCCGCGAGCTCGGAGGTCGGTGCGTACATGCCGGGCGTGTAGGTCAGCCCCGACGACATGCCGAACGCACCCTCGCGCAGCGATTCCGCCAGCACCCGCCGCATCGCCGCGAGCTCGTCGCCGGTGGCCTCCCGATCGTCGAACCCGACGCACAGCATCCGCAACGTGCCCTGCGGCACCAGGTAGGCGGCGTTGACCGCGATCCCGCGGTCCAGCCGGTCCAGGTATTCCCGCACGCTGCGCCAATTCCAGTCGAACCCGGGCGGATCGTCGTTCCAGCCCGCGATCTGCGTGCGCAGCGCGGCAAGCGTGGCGTCGTCCACCGGCGCGTAGGAGAGCCCGTCCTGGCCGAGCACTTCCAGCGTCACGCCCTGCGAAACCTTCGCCAGGTGGTCCGGTTCGGCGAGGATCTGCAGGTCCGAGTGCGAGTGCATGTCGATGAACCCGGGCGCGAGCACCAGCCCGTCCGCGTCCACCACGTGCCGCGCGCCGAGCGTCCCGGGCTCGCCGATCGCGGTGATGCGGTCTCCGGAAACGACGACGTCACCGCGGTACGCGGGCCCTCCGGTGCCGTCGACCACCGTCGCCGCGCGGAAAACTGTGCCGGGGTGGGATTCCGGTGCCATGGCTGGCCTCCGATCGGGCGAGTGGCTGCGGCCGGGCCTGGCCCGGCGATGGACTCAGAAGAACGTGCGGACGAGGTCGACGACTTCTTCGCCGTCCACCACGGGAATCAGCGGCCACTTGTCGAAAACCGTGCAGGGGTGCGACAACCCGAACCCGACCCATTCGCCGATCCGCGGCCCGGGCTCGTCCACCGCGAGGAAGGCGTGCTGGTCGGCCAGCGAGGTGACCTTGCAGCCGGGCAGTTCGCGCACCACGCCGTCGCTGCCGCGATGCACCTGCGGTTCCGGCAGGTCCTGGTCGAAGGAGACGTCCCGGCGGCCCATCGTCACCAGCGCCAGCCCCGGCTCGGGACGCGAGGTCACCTGCGCCCAGATCCGCATCGCCGGGCGGAACGGCGACTCCTCGCCCGCCAGCCGGTGCGACCTGCCGAACGGCGAGTTCCGCCGGTACAGCCCGTCGTCGTGGGTCACGTAGGCGCCGCTGCGCAGCACCGGGTCGACCGGCTTCGCCGTCGGCCACGCGGCGGCGAAGGCTTCGGCGACCTGGTCGAAGTAGGCGCTGCCGCCGCCGGTGACGATGATCCGCTGCACCTCGCCGAACAGCTCCGCCCGCGCGAGTTCGCCGACGACCTCCCGCATCCGCGCCATGTAGTCGTCCACAAGGGATAGAGCGGCGGCTGCGGTGCCGTGCGCGGCGGCACCCTCGTAACCGCCGACGCCCGCGAGCCGCAGCGCCGGCGACTCCGCGACCGCTCGCGCCACCTCCACCGCCTCC
>NZ_JAFRFW010000733.1:0-13864 GCF_017434145.1 Saccharopolyspora sp.
GCCGTCCGCGGATTCCGCGGGCGGCCCGGTCGCATTTTTTTGCGATTAATCGGAACGATTACGCACCTGTGCGCAATGCGCGCGGCCGAATCGGTCTGGAATGCAGGTGGGTCGCGGCGCCGGCGCGGACGCCACCGCAGGCGCCGCGGCCCGTTTTGGGGGTGTGGAGCACCGGGGTCCGCACCGGCCGAACACGGTGCGGACCTCGGTGCGCGGCGGGCCGCGCGGGGCGCCGCGAAGGTAAAAGGTCGACGGAGTGGAACCGGAAGGGCACGCTGTGCGTCTTACGGAGACCGGAAAGGCCGATGCGAATGGAAAGGAGGTGATCGAAATGGCTGCTAGTGCGGCGATGATGGTGCTGGCACTGGTCGCGGTCGTGGCGGTGTGGCTGGTGCTGCGCCGAGACGACGAGGTCGTCCCCGCGCGATGCCACGGGAACGAGGCTGACAACGACACGAAGCCCATCGAGAACAAGGGACGGGCCTGATGAGGGACGGTCACGCGGTGTCGCGGGGCGGTGAGCGGAAACCCGGCTCACCGCCCCTTTCACATCGCGGGGTTCGTCCGAAGTGGACTCACTTGATGGCCCCGGTGAGCGCGAAGGCGCCGCCGAGCGAGCGCGAGACCACCAGGTACAGCGCGATCACCGGCGCGGTGTAGAGGATCGAGTAAGCCGCGAGCTGCCCGTAAGCGATCAGCCCGCCCTGCCCGAAGAAGGTGTACACGCCCACCGAGGCGGGCTGCTTGGCCGGATCCAGCAGCAGCACGAACGGCACGAAGAAGTTCCCCCACGCGGTGATGAACGTGAAGATCCCGACCACGCCCATACCGGGCGCGATCAGCGGCAGCACCACCGAACGCAACGCCTGCGCGGGCGAGGCTCCGTCCACCCACGCCGCCTCTTCCAGGCTCAGCGGCACGCCGTCCATGAAGTTCTTCGTCATCCAGATCGCGATCGGCAGCGACGTCGCGGCCAGGAACAGCATGGTGCCCGCCATCGAATCCACCAGGCCGAACCGCACGAACATGCTGTAGACCGGCACCATCACGGCGGTGATCGGCAGTCCGGTCGCGAACAGCACGGTGTAGAGGAACGGCCGCCGGAACCGCAGCTGGTAGCGGGACAGCGGGTAGGCGCACAGCACCGCGGTCAGCACCGAGACCACGGCCGCACCACCGGAGAGCAGCAGTCCGTTCCACAGTGGACGAACGCTGGTCTCCCAGTTGAGCACCTGCGCGAAGTTGTCCAAGGTGAACCGTTCCGGGACCGACGCGGAAAGCGGCGCCTCCGCGTCGAACGCCGCGGTCACCAGCCACAGCAGCGGAGCCGCGAACAGCAGCGCGATCACCGCGAGCACCAGGGTGACCACAGTGGACTCGACCCGCGCACGGCTCATACTTCCTCCCGCAAACTGCGCGCGTACACCACGGCGAACAACGCGCCGACCGCCAGCAGCACCAGGGAGATCGACGCGCCGTAGCCGATCTCGTCGAGCTCGAACGCCTCGTCGTACATCAGCAGCGGCAGCGTCCGCGTCGCCGAACCCGGGCCGCCGGCGGTGAGCACGTAGATCAGCGTGAACATGCCGAGCGTCTGCAACGTGACCAGCATCAGGTTGGTCAGCACCGAACGCCGGATCACCGGCAGCGTCACGTGCCAGAACCGGCGCAGCGCACCGGCACCGTCCACTTCGGCCGCCTCGGCCAGCTCGGTCGGCACCTCGGACAGCGCGGCCTGGTAGACCAGCATCGAAAAGGCCGTGCCACGCCAGATGTTGCCCAGCACCACGGCGAGCATCGGCACGCTGTAGAGCCAATTCGCGCCCGCCCAGCCGAACGCGCCGAGGACCCCGTTCAGCGTTCCCGCCGGATTCAGGAACGCGTAGAGCGCGAACGCCGCGACCAGCTCCGGCAGCACCCACGCCGCGACCACGGCGATGCCGACGGTGTTGCGCAGCAACCGGTTCCGGTGCCGGGTCAGCACGGCGATCAGCAGTCCAACCACGTTCTGCCCGAGCACCGCGGAACCGACCGTGAACACCACGGTCAACCAAGCCGAGCGCCACGTGTCCGGGTCGCTGAACAGGCGGCGGAAGTTCTCCAGCCCCACGAACTCCGGCGAGGTCGCGGCCGCGCCGGTCAACGCGGCGTTGGTGAACGAGACGTAGCAGCTCCACAGGATCGGGCCGGCGACGAACAACCCGAGCAGCACGAACGCGGGCGCCATGGGGAGCAACCACCGCGCCGCGCGCGGCCGCCCGAGTCGTCGCTGCGCCAGGACGGCCATCAGCCGCCTCGCGTGTTCGCGGGCTCGACGATCCGCCGCACCGACTGCGTCCACTCCCGCGAGGCTTCCGCCGGATCGGTGCCGCCGACGACGTCCTGCACGGCCTGCTGGATCTCCTCGGAGATCTTCGGGTACTCCGGCAGCGTCGGGCGGAAGTGCGTGTTGTCCAGCAGTCCCAGCCAGAACCCGGCCAGCGGGTTGGCGCCGGTGAGCCGGGGATCCTGCGCTGAGTCCTCGCGGGACGGCAGGTTCCCCGAAGCGACCGCGTAGTCGGCGATGTTGTCCCGGGACAGCGCCAGCTTCACGAACTCGAAGGCATCGTCCTGCTTGCGCCCGGACGCGCTCAGCGCCAGCGTCCAGCCGCCGGAGAGCGTCACCGTGCCCGGCGGCTGCCCGTACTGCGTCGGCATCGGCGCCGCCGACATCGTCTCGGCCCAATCGCGCCAGCCCGAGCCTTCCCACTGCCCGGCGGCGAAGCTGCCGTCCAGCCGGATCGCGACCTTGCCCTGCCTGGTGAGGTCGTCGCGCAGCTTCTTGTCGTACTGCGCGTCGGCGATCTGCGCCTTGCTCTGGGTGCGGCCTTCGCCGACGGCGGTGGACAGGAACCGCATCGCGTCGGTGAAACCGCGGTTCGGCGCTACCCACGTGCCGTCGTGCAGGGTGCCGGTCGGCGTGCCCTGGAGCAGCATTCCGACCGTCTGCATGCTCACCGCCTCGCCTTCCGCCTTGCCCAGCGGCAGGTCCAGCCCGATCACGTCGGGGAAGCGCTGCTGCACCTGACGAGCGGCGTCGAGCACGTCCTGCCAGGTGCGCGGGCGCCAGTCGGCGGGCAGCCCGGCACGCGCGAACAGGTCGCGGTTGAACCAGAGCCCGCGGGTGTCGGTGTCCAGCGGAACGCCGTAGACGCGGCCGTCGGTGGCGCGGCCGGCCTGCTTGGTCACGTCGATGAACGACGACCACTCCGGCCAGCGCGCGAGCCGGTCGTCCAGCGGCGCCAAGTAGCCGGCCGCGACGTCGGAATTGACCGAGAAGCTGTCCTCGTAGAGCACGTCCGGCGCGGTCGAGGGCGAGCGCATCCGCAGTTGCAGCTTCGAGAGGTACTCGCCCTCCGGCGCGACCACCGGGTCCAGCGCGACCTCCTTGCCCGGGAAAGCCCGCTCGTACTGCTGCTCGACCCGCTGCATCAGGCGGTCGATCTGCACGACGTTGCCGTAGCGGTGGTAGGCGACGGTGATGGTGTTCGGGTCGTCGGTGGCTCCGCCGCCGCAGCCGGTCAGCACCAGCAGCGCGGCGGCAAGAGCGACGGGTAATCGCCTGCGGCGCATCGATCCTCCCCGGGCTATGTGCCCGGCGGCCGGTGCGGGAACGGAACCGGACTGCCGGTGCGGGCGAGCCGAGCGCCGAGTGCTTGCGCCCGATGTGAGATCAGGATCACACTGCACCGTAATTCCATTCGATGAAGCAAGTCAACGAATCCACCCATCTCCCGGGAGCGCCCCTAGATGCCGCAGGAGTTCTGGCAAGGCACCAACCTGCCGAAGGTGGGCGGGTTCAACCGCGCCGTCGTGCTCGACGCGATCCGCGCCAACGGCGGCGTGAGCCGCGTGGAACTGGCCCGCACGACCGGGCTCACCGCGCAGACGATGTCCAACATCGTCCGCGCACTGATGGACGACGGACTGGTCATCGAGGACGGGCACGCGCCGTCCACCGGCGGCAAACGGCGGGTGATGCTGCGGGTCGTGCCGGACGCCTACTCATCGGTGGGGCTGCACCTCGACCCGGAGCGGATCACCGGAGTGCTGCTGGACCTGGACGGGCGGGTGCGGCTGCGCAGCCAGCGCCGGGTGCCGCCGGGCGCGTCGCCGGAAGCCGTGGTCGGCGCGCTCGCCCGCACCTTCCACCACCTCGTGCAACGTTCCGGGATCGACGGCGGCCGAGTGCTCGGCGCGGGTCTTGCGGTGCCGGGCCCGCTGGACCGCACGCACCGGCGGCTGTTCGGGCCGCCGAACCTGCCCGGCTGGACCGAGGTGGCGCTGGCGGACCTGCTGGAGGACCGCACCGGGCTGCCGGTGGTGATGGACAACGACGCGACCGCCGCGGCCATCGGCGAGCGCTGGGCGGGCGGGGCGGACCGGGCGGGTTCGTTCGTCTACGTCTACGTCGGTACCGGCGTCGGAATCGGCGTCGTGCTGGGAGATCAGGTCTATCGGGGGACCAGCAGCAACGCGGGCGAGGTCGGGCACGTGCCGGGCGCGGGCAAGGAATGCACCTGCGGCAAGCGGGGCTGCCTGGAGGCGTACTGCTCGATGCGGGCCGTGGTGGCCGAGTGGGCGGCCGCGGGCGGCGCAGCCGACGGCTCGGTGTCCGCGGCGTACCAGCGGATCTGCCGCGAAGCCGCGGACGGCGACGACGGCGCGGTGAAGATCCTGCGCGTCGCCGCGAACCGGCTCGGTCAGACGCTGGCCAAGGTCGTCAGCGTGCTCGACGTGGACCGGGTGGTGCTCGGCGGACCCGCGTTGCGGCACGCGGGCGAGCTGATCCGCGCGCGGGTCGGGAAGGTGCTCACGGCTCAGGTGTGGGCGCCGCACGTGCGTCCGGTGCGGGTGCAGGCGGCGCTGATCGGGGAGGACGCAGGGGCGGTGGGCGCGGCCTGCCTGGTGCTCGACCACGCCTACTCGCCGCGGCTGGCGACGTTGCTCGGCGGCTGACGCGCAGCAGCAGGAGCGAACGGGCCGCTGGTCCGACCAGGTCGGACGAACGGCCCGTCGCTCGTCGCCGCTTGCCCCGCTTCGTCGAGCGGAGCGTCCGGTTCAGGCGGAAGAGGACTCGACGGCGTCGGCGACGGCGTCGCCGAAAGCGGCCATGCCGCGGGCGTTCGGGTGCAGCGGAGCGGCCACCGAGGTCGGCAGCACGCCTTCCAGGTACTTCTCGTCGGGCGCGGCGCACACGTCGTGGCCCTCGCTGACCGCGGCGATGTCCACGAACTCCGCGCCGTGCGCACTGGCCTGCTCCGCCAGCACCGCGTTCATCTTGTCCACACTGGACTGCAGGTAGTCGGCGTCGCGCGCCCAGATCGGCTCCTTCGGATGGCAACCGCCCGGCCGGATGTAGGTGCCGTACCCGGCGACCACGACCTCCGCGTCGGGCGCGCGCTGCGCGATGCCGTCCAAGGCCGCGGCGAAGTCGTCGGTGACGGCGTCGATCCGCTCGGCCAGTTCGTCGCCGTGCTCGGTGAACCGGTCCGCGCAGGAGATCCCGACCGGTTCGGGCAGCGCGTTGAGGCAGCTCACCGCCGCCTGCACCAGCTGCGCGTCGTTGCCGCCGATGGTGAGGGTGACCAGGTCGGTGGTCTCCTCGAGCGCGTCGAACTGCGGCGGCAGGAAACCGTGCTGGCGACCGGTGAAGTCCTCGATCTCGGCGCCGGAGCAGGTTACGTCGGTGAGTTCGGCGCCGAGCCGCTCGGCAGCGACGCGCGGGTAGTTCACCGTGGAACGCAGGCAGGCGAGGTTCGGGTCCGGCCCCGGCACCAGCGGCCCGGCGGCCGCCGAGTCGCCCAGCGCGACGTAGTCGATGCGTTCCGCGGACTGCGCGGGGGCGGGCAGCAGCGCGCAGGACGCCGAAACCGCGAGCAACGCGGCGCAGCGCCGCAGCGCCCACTTCTTGTCCACAGTGGAGTTGGGTCGGGTGCGGGTAGCGGATCTGCGACGGCCGGGTCGATCGGGCTGGACGTCCACGGTGACCTCCGATGCTCGGTGTCTACTTGATGTAGCACGTACCGAGCTCGATTCCCGCCGCCGTTCGCGGGTTGTTCCGCGTCACCAGCACTTCGGGTGACGACCGGGAAGCGCGATCCGCCTGCCGCCGCGCCCGCTCAATGCTCCCGGCGCAGCGCCCTGGTGATGCCCGCCGCCACCGTGGTCGCCAGGATCCATCCTGCGGCGATGAGCACCACGGTGATCCACTGCGAATTGCCCTCGGCCCGCCACATCACGTCGTGCCCGAGGTTGATGATCGGCACCAACTGGTCGACGGTGTAGAGCAACGGGTTCCAGATCGGATTGTCCTCTTCGTTGATCGGCTCCAGCCGGTGGTAGCTGAACCAGACCGTGCCGCCCACCGCGAAGGCCAGCAGCCACAGCAACGCCCGCAGCGGCCGGTACCCGTAGGCGACCGTGCTGCGCTGCAACATGCTCCACAACCGGACCGAAGGCCGCAGCAGCCGCGGGGAGGCACCGGCCAGCGCCTGGTAGCGGCGGCGCTGCTTCTCGATCAGCACCGTGACCGCGTGCTCCTCGTTGCCGTTGTTGCGGAACACCTCGGCCAGCTGGTCGTACGGACCGGGCTGGTAGCGGCCGGTGGTCGCGCGCAGCCACGACAACCGTTCCCGCACGCGCGCCGCGTCGGTGGGTTCGATCGGGTGGCTGAGGTTGTAGTACGCGAAGTCCTCGACGTCGACGCCGCGAGTCGCCGACCAGGTCAAGGCGTTGTCGTCGAGCAGCTCGCACTGCGCCTGGCGCAGCACTACCCGGCCCTGCGGGGGCTGCGCGGGCAGCAGCATGATCTCCTGCGCCACCAGCCCGAACGCGTTGAAGGCGTTCGCCGAGCTCCCGTCGCCGAGCACGCAGCCCCAGAAGTTCGCCTGCCTGCCGATCACCGCCCGGCGCAGCTGCACCTCGCCTTCGGCGCGGAAGAACTGCTTGCCTTCCGCGCACACCAGGTCCCGGCCGATGCTCGCCGCGCGCAGGTCCAAGGAGGACTTGTACGCCCTGCGGTGCCGGTGCCAGGCGGGTTTGAGCAGCTGCGCGGCCCGCAGATCCACGTTCGCGCCGATGTTCGCGCCCTGCAGCTGCAACGTGCCGGTGATGTCGGCTTCGCGGCAGTCGAAGTTGCTGCCCACCTGGATCCGGTTGGCCTGCACGGTGTCGGTGCGCGGCCCGGCCAGGGACGCGCGGGTCAGTTGGAAGCTGCCGTGCACGCGCACGTCGACCATCCGCATCTGGCCGTGCAGCGTCGCTCCCACGGCTTCCAGGTTGCCGAGGACTTCCGTGCCGTCGAGGTGCAGCGCGCGCATCGGCTGGTCCACCGACGCCGCCGGGGAGCGCGCCCAGCTCAGGTCGATCTGCGCGCCCGCCATCCGCAGGTCGCCGCCGATCTTGCTGCTGACCAGGCGGATCGTGCCGCCGCTGCGGAAGTTCTGGTCGAGCTGCACGTCGCCGCGGACCTCGCCGCGGTCCAGCAGCAGCGTGCTGATCGGGTCGTCGTACTGGGACTCGCCGCGCTTGGGCGGGCTGACACCGGGTTCCAGCACCGCGTCGCGCAGCCGCAGGTCGCCCTGCAGGTGCGCACTGGGCAAGTACAGCAGCCCGGCCACGGTGAACGGCGCGCCGCTGATCCGGTCCACGTCGCCGCGCAGGCTGCCGCCGATCTGGATGCCGTTGGCGTTGAGCGCGTTGCGCCCGCGGTTGCGCAGCGCGCCACCGGAGAAGTTCAGGTTGCCGCCGATCTTCGCCCCGGGGATGCGCACCTCGCCGGAGACCTTGATCCGCTGGCCGAGCATCGCGCCCGCCACCGCCAGCCGGTCGGCGTAGATCGCGCGACCGCCGGGGTTGCGCAGCTCCGAATCGTCGAGCTGCAGCGAGCCGCCGAGTTCGGCGTCGGCCAGGTCCACCGTGCCGCCGATGCTGGTGCAGTTGCGCAGCACCGTGTCGTGGCTGGTGTGCAGGTTCCGGCCGTTGAGCCCGGGGAACCGGCAGTGCCACAGCACCAGGCCGGTCAACGTGGCCTGCCGCAGGTCCGGTCGCATGTCGAAGCGGCAGCGCACGAACTCCAGCAGGTAGGGCAGTTCGGCCGCGCGCAGGTCCAGCCTGCCGGTGATCACGGCGTCCTCGATGCGCACCACCGGCTGCTGCCCGCCGCGGCGCCAGAACGCGCGCCAACCCTGCTCGTCGGGGGATTCGACGAGTTTGCGGGTCAGGTACTCGCCGCGGATCTCCCGCTCCGGGTCGTACATGTCGGCGTGCACGTCGAGCGGGATCACCGGCGTGTCCTGGCGGCGGCCCCACGCCCTGCCCTGCCCGAGCAGGTCGTCGAGCCGCTGCTCGGCGGTCGTCGGCGCCCCGGCGTTGTCCCACGGCCTGTTCGGCACGGTCCTCCCCGACTTCGGTCCGGCGCTGCTGTTGATCCGGCACAGCTGTTGATCCGGCGAATCGCCGGAACAGTAGTAGATCAACTACCACCGACAGTTCAGACGCTCGAGTTCAGCCTGAGGTTGTGACCCCCGCGGGCGACACCGCCGAGGGAGCGGTATGCCGCCGCACGGCGCAGGATCCATGCCGTCGAATGTCCGATGAGGACTCGTCGATCTCGCGTAATCTCGATATTCGCGAGAATCGATCGCCGAGTCCGATGATTTTCACGCGTGGCTGCGCGTCGGATCGAGCACCCTGGCCAGGAACGCGCGGGTGCGCTCCTCCTTCGGCGAGCCGATCACCTCGGACGGCGGCCCCTGCTCGACGATCCCGCCGCCGTCCATGAACAGCACCCGGTCGGCGACCTCCCTGGCGAACTGCATCTCGTGGGTGACCACCAGCATCGTCATGCCCTCGTCGGCGAGCCCGCGCATCACGCCCAGCACGTCGCCGACCCGCTCGGGGTCCAGAGCCGATGTCGGCTCGTCGAACTGCATCACGTTCGGGTCCAGCGACAGCGCCCGCGCGAGCGCCACCCGCTGCTGCTGCCCGCCGGACAGCTGCGCGGGCATCGCCTCCGCCTTCTCCGCGAGCCCGACCCTGCCGAGGTTCTCGCGCGCGATCCGCTCGGCATCGGCCCGCTGCCTGCGCAGCACCTTCCGCTGCGCCACCGCGAGGTTGTCCAGCACGTCGAGGTGCGTGAACAGGTTGAAGCCCTGGAAGACCATGCCGATGTGCCTGCGCGCGGCGTCGATGTCCGCGTCCGGGTCGGTCAGCTCCACCCCGTCCACCGAGACCTGCCCCGAGGTCGGCTGCTCCAGCAGGTTCACACAGCGCAGCAACGTGGACTTGCCCGAGCCGGACGGCCCGATCACGCACACCACCTCGCCGCGCTGCACCCGCACGTCGACGCCGCGCAGCACCTCCAGCGAGCCGAACGACTTGCCCAGACCGGAGATCTCGATCATCGCGTGCATCCGGTGCTCCTGTTCCGACGTGCCGGTGCTCATTGGGTACCCGACGGGACCCGGCCGCCGTAGCGGCGCTCCAGCCGGTTCGACAACCGCGACAGCGGGATCGTGATGATCAGGTAGCACAGCCCGGCCAGCAGGATCGGGGTCAGCGACTGGTACTGGGTCAACGCGGCGCGGCCGAACTTCGCGAGCTCGTACTGCGCGGTGGACAACCCGAGCAGGTAGATCAGCGACGAGTCCTTGGTCAGCAGGATCAGCTCGTTCGTCAGCGGCGGCAGGATGATCCGGAACGCCTGCGGCATCACCACCGTTACCATCGCGCGGGCGCTGGACATGCCCAGCGAGCGCGCCGCCTCGACCTGCCCGGCGGGCACCGCCTGCACCCCGGCGCGGATCGTCTCGGCCATGTAGGCCGCGCCGACCAGGCCCAGGCTCAACATCACCGTGGAGTAGATGTCGAAGACCAGCTGGAACGCGATCGGCACCCCGTAGCCCAGCGCGATGAACACCAGCAGCGCGGGCACGCCGCGGAAGAACTCGACGTAGACCGCGGCGATCCACCGGTACGGCGCCACCGAGGACAACCGCATCAGCGCGAGCACCACGCCCAGCACCAGGCCGAAACCGAAGCCGAGCGCGGTGTAGACGACGGTGTTCAGCAGCGCGCTGATGATGATCGCCGGGAATTGCGCGGCGGCGACTTCGACGTCGAAGAACGCCGAAGCGATCCGCCCCCAGTCGGCGAAGATCGCCAGCAGCACGGCCGCGAGCACCAGGATCGCGTACTGCACGCCGCGGGTGATCTTGCTGCGCTGCCGCTTGCTCATCCGCGGCGCCGTCGCGGTGTCGGTCGTGGTCATCGCCGTCCCCGGCCTCGTCCCGTGGTTCCGCCGCTCATGGCCGGTCCGGCGGCTTGCCGATCCACTTCTGGTAGATCCGGTCGTACTCGCCGTCGGCCTTGGCCTTGGCCAACGACTCGTTGACCTTCGCCAGCAGCGGCCCGTTGCCCTGCTGCACGCCGATGCCGTACTTCTCCCCGGTGGGGATCTCGGTGCTCACTTCGGTGTCCGGGTTGTTCTTGGCGAAGTGCAGCAGCACGCCGTTGTCGTTGATCGCCGCGTCGACGCTGCCGTTCTGCACGCTGGACTCCAGCAGCGCTACGTCCTCGTACTGGCGGACCTGGTAGCCGAACTCGGCCCGGTGCTCGTTGGCGTACTCCTCGCCGGTGGTGCCGAGCTGCACGCCCAGCACCTTGCCGCGCAGCGCTGCCAGCTCCTTGTCCGCGGCGCCCTTCTTGACCAGCAGCGCCTGGTCGGCGTCGAAGTACGGGTCGGAGAAGTTCATGTTCTGCTGCCGGGTGGGCGTGATCGTGATCGCTGCGGCGGCCACGTCGCACTTGCGGGTGTTGAGCGCCTCGCCGGACTGGATGCCCTCGAACGGCGTGTCGAACAGTTCCTGCTGCAGGCCCAGGTCGCGGGCGATGTAGTCCACCAGTTCCACGTCGAAGCCGACCTTCTTGCCGTCCTGGACGAACTGGAACGGCTCGTACGGCAGGTGCGTGCAGGTGGTGAGCTTGCCGGGGCGGGTGAACCGCAGCTGCCCGTCCTCGCCGACCGGGGCGATGGACTTCGCGCAGCCCGCCGCGGTGAGCAGCAGAACGGGCAGCAGGGCGAGCGCTTTCCAAGTTCTCCGACGCGCCACGACGTCTCCTAAGTGGGTCTCCTGGTGGGCGAGAACGCGAGTGCTCCGGATCCTGCCACTCGAAATGATCGGATTCTCCCGCGCGATGTTTCGAATCAGTCAATTTTTCGGCTTGCTGGGCGAAAACGCCGGTGCCGCCGGAACCGAACCGCGCGGTTCGCCGAGAACGCGCGCCGCCCACCTTGCTGTTGCACGTCGTAGTTGCGTCCCGACCGAGATCGCGGCTGTAGTTTCATGCGCCGATCGTGGCCGGTCAACAGAAAGTTCACCACGCGGAGCTAAACTCGTGCGCTGCAAGATCACCTCCGCAGCTACGAGGTTGCTCCATTCGGACCGTCCCGCTGCACCGGTCGGAGCCGTCCGCCGTGATCACTTTTTCCGGCCGATTCCCACTTTTGCGGAAATGTGTGGGAAAGACGAACACCGCAATGGCCGATTCGGCCGCTGTCGAACGGCCGTGAGCTTCGGCAGACTGCGCCGTCGACAGGGGAACGACACCGCCGAGACGAGAACAAGGAGATCAGGTCGATGACCGACGGCCACTTATCCAGCGGAGTAGCCCGGCGGCTCTCGCTCGCGGGCGCGTTGCTCGCCTGCGTGGGCTTCGCCGTACCGGCCGCCGCGGACACCGCGACGGCCGCGCCCGCAGCCGGGTTCGATGTGCTGCAGCTCAACGTTTGCCACAGCGGTTCCGCGGAGTGCCCCTCGACGGGCAACGCGGTCGAGTCCGGGATCGCAGCCGTGCGGGAGCGCGCCCCGAGGATCGTCACGATCAACGAGGTCTGCGCGCACGACGTCACGAAGATGACCCGCGAAACCGGTTACCACGCCGAATTCACCCCGGCGCGTGCCGCCGACGGCGCGCCGGCGGCCTGCACCGACGGCCGCGGCGACTACGGCATCGCGGTGCTCGCCCACCCCGACCTCGGAGCGGTCAGCGGCGCGGTCACCGAGCAGGTCTTCACCGCGCAGGACGGCACCGGGCAGCAGCGGGTCGCGCTGTGCGCACCGTTCTCCTCGTTCGCGGCCTGCACCTCGCAGCTTTCGGCGGCCGATCCGCAGGTCGCCGCGCAGCAGTGCGCGGAGCTCAGCGAGGTGGCCACCGGCCTGGGCAGGCCGACGGTGCTCGGCGGCGATTTGAACCTGCGCCACGGCGCGGCACCGGACGTGCAGGACTGCGTGCCCAGCGGTTGGGTGCGGACCGGCGACGGCTCGGTGCAGCACGTGTTCAACAGCGCCGACTTCGCCTTCGAGCGGACCGAGAACCTCCCGCTCGACGGGACCGACTACCCGGGCTTGGTCGTCGAGCTCTCGCACTGAGCGGCGAACGGGTCGGGCTGCCGCGCGTTGTACTGGACGGCCCCGCGCGATCTCCGGGTGGCCCCCGATGCGGCAGGTCGTCGCAATCTTGCACGATTACCGCAAACGATCACCGAAGCAGGAGGAGACGATGAGCAGCCTGACCCGACCCAAGCACGGCACTTTGATCGCGGGGGTGTGCGCCGGGCTGGCCGACCGGTTCGGCATGAAGACCGGCCTGGTGCGGTTCCTGTTCATCCTGTCGTGCCTGCTGCCGGGCCCGCAGTTCGTGCTCTACATCGTGCTGTGGATCGTGATGCCCAAGAACTCCTACTGATCGAGCGGCTCAGCGCCGGGCGTGCGCGTCCAGTGCGTAGGCGATCGCGGTGCTGACCTTGGCCGCGTAGGCGAGGTCCAGCGATTCGTCCGGCACGTGGGCGTTGCTGCCCGGCCCCAGCGCCCCGGTCACCACGAACTGGGCGTCCGGGTAGGCGTCCTGCAGGATGCCCATCAGCGGGATGGATCCGCCGACGCCCATGGTGCGCCAGCCGCCCTCGAACACGTCGTCGCTGACCTCGTCCAGCGCCTCGGACAGCCACGGCTCGACTTCCGGGGCGTTCCAGCCCGCGGCGCCGTCGGAGAGCGGGAAGGTCACTTCGGCGCCGTAGGGCACGTCCGTGGACAGCGCCTTGCGCAGCGCCTCCAGCGCGGTCTCCGGGTCCGTGGTCGGCGGAGTGCGCACGCTCAGCGCGAGCGTGGTGAACGGGCGCAGCACGTTGCCCGCGTCCGCCAGCGCCGGTAGCCCCTCCGCGCCGATGACCGACACCGCGGGGCGCCAGGTGTTGTTCAACGCGAGTTCGACCTCGTCCTCGCTGACCGGGCGCATCCCTTCCCTGGTGGGCACCGAGTCACGGGTCATGCCGGGCACGGCTTCGATCGCCGCGCGAGCCTCGGCGACGCGGTTGGGCGGGATCTGCACGTTCAGCTCCGGCAGCAGCACTTCGCCGGTAGCGGAGTCCTCGACCCGGTCCAGCAGGCTGCGCAGGACGCGGAACGAGCTCGGCACGATTCCGCTGGCCATGCCGGAGTGCTGGCCGCTGTCGAGCACCCGCACCTGCACGCCCACCCGCACGTCCCCGCGCAGCGAGGTCGTCAGCCACAACCGCCGGTAGTCCGCCGCACCGGAATCCAGGCACACCACCAGCGACACGTGCCCGAGCCGGTCGGCCAGGTGCGCCACGTAGGCGGGCATGTCCGGGCTGCCGGACTCCTCACCGGTCTCCAGCACCAGCACGCATCGCGCGTGCGAGCCGCCGTGCGCGCGCACGGCTTCGATGGCGCTGATCGCGGCGTAGGGCGCAGAGCCGTCGGCGACGCTGCCGCGCCCGGAGAGGCGGCCGGCGCGCACCACC
>NZ_JAFRFW010000734.1:0-14650 GCF_017434145.1 Saccharopolyspora sp.
CCAGCCGGCCGCCGCCGTCCGGGCGGACGTTGAGCTTCGGCGTGGTGAGCACCCGGTCCATCCGCACCGGCAGGGGACCGGTGTAGCCGAGCAGGCCGACGGTCGCCGAGCCCGCGGCGTCCGTCGCGGCCATCGGTATCCGGCAGCCCGCTGCGGCGCTCAGCTCCTCGGTCCACCGCCCCGCCGCGAGCACCACCGCGTCGGCTTCGGCGGTGCCGTCGGCCAGTTCGATCCGCACTTCTCGCTCCACTTCGGACAGACCGAGGACCTCGGCAGGACAGCGCAACCGCGCCCCGAGATCCCGTGCCTGGCCCCACAACCGCGCCAGCAGGAGTGCCGGTACGACGTGACCTTCGGTCGGGTAGTAGGCGATGTCCTCGATCCCGGCGGGAACCCGCAGGTCCGGGACCAGTTCGCGGGCGCGTCCGGGAGTGATCCAGCCGACCGGGTAGTCGCGGGCCGCGAGCTCGGCGACCGAAGCGGCGAGCCGCTCGGTTCCGGCCTCGTCGGCGGCCCACTCCAGGTTGCCGGTCCGCGCGAACCAGCGCCGGTGCGGTCCCGGATCCGCCGCGAGCGCCTCGTGCTCGGCCATCCCGGCGACGTTGAGATCGTGGTAAGCGCGCGGGTTCTTGTTGTGCGAGTTGGTCCAGGCGAACGAGGTTCCGGAGGTTCCGGCGAGGGCGCCGGACCGTTCGAACACGGTCACCTCGGCGCCGGCGAGGCTCAGCGAACGGGCGGCACTGGCGCCCAGCACTCCGAGTCCGATGACGGCGATCCGCATGCTCAGCTCCTCACTCCCGCGTGCGGGGTCTGGTCGCGGTCGGCGGGTGCGAGCATCGCCAGTGCCAGCAGCACCGCGGCCGAGGCGGCGATCCCGTACACCGCGTACGGAACGGTCGTATCCGCCAGCTGGGCGGCCGCGCAGCCCGCGACCCCGGCGATCATGCTGGCGATCGCGGTCGCCGGTGTCAGCCGGCGTCGCCGGTGCAGCAGGTAGCCGAGGAAGATGGGCGCGGCCAGCGCCGCGGCCGAGTAGGCGTAGGTGGCCACCAGCCAGGTCAGCGCCTTGGGGAACACGATCGCCAGCACCGCGGCCAACAGGGATACCGCGACCGTGATCGTCCGCGACAGCCGCACGGTCCGGCGTTCGTCGTGCTCGCCGCCCACGATGTTGTGGTAGACGTCCCTGGTCAGGTTGGCGACCACGGATTGCAGGGCGGCGCCCGTGGTCGAGACGATCGTCGAGACCAGGAACGCGCCGAAGACCACCACCAGCCAGCTCGGCAGCCGGGTCAGCAGCCATCCGGCCGCGTCCTCCTCGTTGGTCAGACCCGGGTTCAGCGAGTGCACCGCGAGCCCGATGCATCCGGCGTAGACGCCGCCGATGAGCATCGTCAGCCCGGACATCGCGAGCCCGCGCCGGGCGTCGGAGACCTTCTTGGTGGCGAACACGCGCTGGTAGTAGAGCTGGTTGGTCAGCGTCCCCGGCACGATCGCGGCGATCCAGAGCCAGAGCTGCTCCCCGCCGGCCGCGGTGAACCCGCCCCAGCCCCACAGCTGCCGCGGCACGGTCTCGGTGATCTGCCGCCAGCCGCCTGCCAGGTCGACCGCGTAGGCCGCGACGCCGAGCGACAGAACGATCATCAAGATGCCGAACACGAAGTCCGTCCAGGCCACCGACGTCATTCCGCCCGGCAGCACGAACAGCAGCGATGCCAGCATGATCACGACGATCAGCGCGGCGTCCGGCATCCCGGTCAGCCGGCCGAAAAGCTGGGCGAAGGCCACGAACTGGGTCGCCAGCCAGCCGAACGGCACCACCAGGGCGGCCAGCGCGGCGATGGCGGTGACCATCCGATGCCTGCCGAACAGCCGGGTCACGACGTCCGGAACGGTGGTGAACCGCTGCTGCCGCAGCCATTTGGCGATCAGCATCAACCCGAGGAAGCCGACCAGCACGCAGCCCTCGTAGGCGAAGACCGACCAGCCCGAGCGGTAGCCGATGCCGACGTGCGCGATGAGCACCCCGCCGCCGGTCGCGGTCGCGAACTGCGTGATGATCACTACGACCAGCGGCAGCGACTCGCCGGCCGACAGCCAGTCCTGCGCGGTCTTCGCCTTGCGTCCGAAGTGGACCGACATGGCCACTCCGAAACCGATCACGAGCAGGCTGGCGAGGACGACTCCGGCGATTTGGGCGGTGGAACCGGTGGGCACGGTTGCCTCCAGGGGTCCTGTGTGGACGGTTCTCAGTCCGCGCGGCGGCCGGGGTCCAGCGCGGTGATGTCGTGGCTCGCGGGTTCCCCGAGCGCCAGCTCGGCGCCGAGCTCGCCGAAGACCGGGGCGAGCTTGAAGCCGTGCCCGGAGAAGCCGGTCATGACGGTGGCGTTGCGGTGCCCGGGTAGCGGGCCCAGCAGGGCGTGCTCGTCCGGCGTGAAGCCCTCGGCGTAGGTGCCGATCCGCACCGGGTGCGGCACGACCCCGGGCAGCAGCCGCCGGGCGGCTTCCGAAGCCGCGCGGGCGTACTCCGGCTCGGCCGAACGGGGCAGCGCGGCCGGGTCGTGCAGGATCGGCCATCCGAGGTGATGCGGGATGATCTTGATGCCGACCCCGTCCAGCACCGGGAAGCAGGAGAACCCGGCTTCCCGGTGGCGGCGGATCGCGATCGGCAACCGGTCCGGCCGGTGCGCGGCGGTGTCGCGGGTCGCGAACCAGTACGCGGTGATCAACCGGATCTCGACGGGAAGCGTGCTCAGCGGGTCCAGCTGCCGCGCCCACGGGCCCGGGGCGAACACGACGTGGTCGACGTCGAAGTGCGTGGCACCGCTGGTGATTCGCCAACCCCGCGCGGTTTCGGCGACCTCGTCGACCCGGTGGTAGGGCAGGATCGACGCGCCCGCGAGCCCGGCCGCGTGCAGCGCTGCTTGCACCGCGGGTTCGGGCCGCAGCACGCCCGCCGCCGGATCGAACACCATGATCTCGTCGTCGTCGATCCGGTGCTGCGCGAAGCGCTGCCGAGCCGCCGCGGTGTCCAGGACCTCGTGGTCGAGGTCGTGCTCCTCGGCGCAGCGGCGCACGGCGCGGACATCGGCGTGCTCGCGCGGACCGATGGTGAGGCCTCCGCACATCGTCAGCAGCCGGGTGCCGGTGCTCAGTTCCAGCTCGCGCCACAGCGCGCCGGATCGCTGCAGCAGCGGCACGTAACCGGATCCCTCCTTGTAGAGCGTGCGGAAGATGCGGGACTCGCCGGCCGAGGCTCCGCGGTCGTGCCCCGGCGAAAGGGTGTCCAGTGCGATCACGTCGGCTCCGCGCCGGGCCAGGCGCCATGCCGTCATGGCGCCGATGACGCCGGTGCCGACCACCGCGACGCGTGGTGAGGTCATTCGTGGCTCCCATTCTTCGAGTGCGAGCGGAAAAGCCGTGCTGCGGGAGCAACGGCAGCAGGAATCGGCCGGGAAGCGCAGATCCCCGGGCGGACGCGAAGTCGTATCAGGTGGCCAGCACGGATTGCTCGACGAAAAACTCGACCAGGTCGGGCCGGATGATGTGCCACATGGCCTCGGCCAGCCCACCGCCGGTCAGCCAGGTCAACCGGCGCAACCGGATCACGGCCCGGCCCGGCTCGGTGCCGAAGCGGGCCGCGGTCGCCGCATCGAGCGGAATCGGGTCGACGTACACGCGCGACTTCGCCACCGGAATCCGGTTGCGGGCGAAGTAGTCGTGCACCGTGAGGTGTTCCAGGTTCTCGTCGAACAGGCGTGGTGCCAGCGAGAACGGGACGGCGGCGAGCTCGACTGCGATCGGGTTGTGCTCGACGTCGAACTTCAGCCGCCGCACTTGGTTCACCGGCGCGTCCCCGGTGATGCCGGGAAGGGCGACGTCGGCGTCCTCGGCTGGGATCACCATGGCCGAATCCACCGCGTGCGGTCCCGGAATCTCCGGGCCGTGCAGCGCCGGATGCACCATGCGCAGCAGGTTCTCCTGCCGTGCACCGTCGGCGACGAAAGTGCCGCGCCGCCGGTGGCGTTCCACCAGTCCGGCCCGGGACAGCTCGGTCAGCACCCGCTGCGCGGTGGCGCGGCCGACCGAGTACCGCTGCTGGAGTTCGGCCTCCGTGGGCAGCCGCGTACCCGGCGCCAGCGCACCGGACTGGATCTGCTGCTCCAGTTCGGTGCGGATGCGCAAGTACGCCGGGATCGCCACGAGCTGAACGTAGCCCGGCTGGAAATGCCGGTCAATATTCGATTTGATCGGTCAATTGAGGCGGAAATGAATGGCTCGGGCGGTCTTCGCCGAATTGCAGCGGGGGTGGTGGTCCGGACGGACCAAGGCGTCGCTTCCGGCGGCAGGAAGCAAGATGTCCAATGTGGACGAATACTGGTCAAAGCGCACGGGTTCTTGGGAAATCTTGCCCGTGGAGCTCGGCAGTCGGACGGGCGCGGAGCGGAAGCAGCTCTTCCATCGCTACATCATCGGAGTGGAATGCGCGCGATCACCGCAACTTCCCTTCCTCGCCCGCTAACGTCGGACCGCCGTGCTCGATCTCGCCGGCTGGGGCGGAGGAACGGAGGGTGGTGTGGTGTTCGCCGAGCGCGTGCGGTGGAACGGTGTCGTTGTCGAGGTCGCAGGCCCGGACCCCGAGCCGGCGGATGATCGGCCGCCCGTCGTGCTGCTGCACGGCGGATGCCACGGCGCCTGGTGCTGGCGGCAATGGAGCTCGGTGCTGGCAGCGGCGGGATGGCGCACGTACGCGCCGAACTGGTTCGGCCGGTTCGGTTCGGCGCCGGTGGCCGATGCGCTCGGGCGTTCCTTGCGCAGTGTTGCCGACGCCGGCGGCGAACTGTCCAGGGTGCTCGATCGGTTGCGGCGCCCGGCGGTCCTCATTGGACACAGCATGGGCGGATTCGCCTGCCTCGACTGGGCGTGCCGGCACGGCAACGTGGCCGCGCTCGTGTTGGTGGCTCCCGTCGTGCCGCGGGGTTTCGGTGCCGAACCGATCCCGGTGCGGCCGCGTCCGGACCGCCTGTGGCGGCCGCCGGACGTCAGCACCGCCACCAGCATGTTCTTCGACCACCTGGATCTCGACGACGACGCGGGCCGGACCACCGCGCGGGCGTGGGCGCGAACACTGGTCGGCGAGTCCCCGGTCGCGGTCCTCGACGCGGTCCGGTTCCGGCTGCCGGTCGACGTCGATCCGTTGCGGTGCCCGGTGCGAATCGTCGCGGGGGAGCGGGATCCGCTCGTGCCCGTGTCGGCGTTGCGCGAACTCGCCGACCACGTTGGCGCGCACCTGAACGTGCTCGACTGCGGGCACGGCATACCCCTGCGTCCCGGCACAGCTGCTGCCGAGGCGACCGCGGCCTGGCTGAACGAGCAGTGCTAGCCGCGCCGCGCGGCCGAGGTTCCCCCGAATCGCTCGCCGATTGGTCCACTGAGGACTCTCGCGCGACTAGGCGGACTCGCCCGCCTGCGCCCGGGAGGTCTTGCGCCGCGGCATCGACAGGCGACGCAGCACTCGGACCCACCAGCTCCACCGGGCGCGTCGAGCGACGCCGTCGGTGAGGTGTTCCTCCGCACGATCGAGCAGGTCCTCCAGCAGAGCGTCGTGCAGCGGGCCGAAGACCAGGGGCCACGTCAAGAGCGCAGGACCACGCACTCGCATGGCGATCTTGTGCTGGAGCACCGTGCCGTCATGGTCGGGCAGCACGATGAACTCGTGGAAGCCGTCGAACCCGTGTGGCCGGTCGAACCGGAACCGCACCCGCTGGCCAGGGACGTAGGCCACCACGTGGTAGCGGATCGGTCCGTGTCCTCCCGTCGCCCCGATGCCGAGCGGGCGGTCGAGGCGCAGGGCGGGCCAGATGTCGCCGGGCCACGTGGGATCTCCCTCGGCCGCGAGCGCGTCGAGCAGCGCACCCACTGCCTGCGGTTGGACGGCGAAGGTCCGTTCGTGCAGGTTCGCGACGCTCATGGCCTCACCGCCGCTCCGGACGGGAGCTGCAAGCGGTCATGATCGTCAGGTTATGGGAGATGGCTGGTGTGGTAAAGCGTCGTGCTGGGCCCGAGGGTCCGGACGCGCACGCCGTCCGGACGGTGATCTCGCCACAGGCGCACCGGGTGTCGTTCGGCCGCTCGGCGGGAGTGCGCACCGGCGACCGGCCGGGGAAACGGTGTTGCAAACCCGCGCGCAGCGGGGCAGCATGATCGGATCTCCCTGACGTCGGCTCGGCGAGGAGTTTCCCGTGATCCCGGTCGTCGAGTTCGCATTGGGCATCGCACTGCTGGTCTACAGCGCAGAGAAGCTCATCGGGTTCCTGGTCGGCGTGGCCAGCAGGTGGGCGGTCTCGCTGTTCCTCATCGCGGTCGTGTTCACCGGGATCGAGTTCGACGATCTGGCATTCGGCATCGTGCTCAACGTCGACGAACTGGAGCACGTGGCCCTGGGCACGGTGATCGGCACGACGATCGCGATGACGGGGATCGTGCTGGCGTTGGCAGCGCTGATCGCTCCGTGCCGCGTCGACGTTCCCAAGGATTACCTCGCGCTTTTCGTGGCAGGGCCGGTCGTGCTGTGGGCCCTGGCCTTGACCGGGGCGCTGACATCGGTCACGGGCATCGTGCTGCTGGTCCTGTTCGTGGCGTTCGTGTGCTGGATCGGCTATCGCGAATACACGTCGCGACGCCCGGTGTTCCGCAACGCCGAGCTCTACGAGCAGGTCGAGAAGGTCGGCACGCGCGCCGGTGCAGCGGCGACGCCTACCGCCGGAGCAGCCGAAAGCGACGATGCGGCGGACGACGCAGGGGCCTCCGGTACCGGCGGACTCGCCCTCCCGAACGACCTGCGCGTCGACCAGGGCTTCGTGCAAGCCCGTCAACGGCCCCTGTGGGCCGGTCTCGCGCTCGCGGTGCTGGCGTTGGCCGGTCTCGTCGTCGGAGCCAGCATCGCGGGACAGGGCACCGACGGGATCCTCGACGAGTTCGGCATCGACGGCACCGTCTTCGGCGTCACGATCGCGACGCTGGTGCTCTCCCTCGAGGACCTCTTCCTCACCGTGGAGCCCGCACGCAGGGGTGCGCCGGAGATCGGCGTCGCCAACGTCATCGGCAGCATCGTGTTCTCGGTGACCGGCAAGCTCGGCATCGTGCTGCTGGTGGGCGGGGCCATCACGGTCAACGCGAACGTGCTGTCCTGGCACCTTCCCGTGCTGCTGGTGATGACGGTCCTCTCGGCGATCTTCCTGGCGACCGGGCGGTTGCGCCGCTGGCACGGGGCCGTTCTGCTCGCGCTCTACATCGGTTACTTCGTCATCAGCCTGATGGCCTTCGGTGAGGTTCCCCTGGACAGCGATTAGCCCGTCAACGCTGGTCTCGCGGATGCAGCCGCGGGGTGAGCTCGCCGCGGACGGTTTCCTCGCTCGCGTTGGCCGCGCGTACCGCCTGGTCGACGAGTTCGCGGTCCGGCGAGAGGTGGCAGACCGGGTCGGTGCGCGCGGCGTCGCCGGTGAGTTGGAACGCTTGGCAGCGGCAGCCGCCGAAGTCGACGTCGCGGCGCGAACAGCTCCGGCACGGCTCGGGCATCCAGTCCGTGCCGCGGAACGCCTCGAACAGCGGTGACTCCTGCCAGATCCGCGCCAACGGGCGCTCGCGCACGCTTTCCCGCGGCAGCGGTAACGATTGCGCTGCCGGGCAGGGCAGGGCGTCCCCGTTGGGCGCGATGGTGAGCTGGCGTTGCGCCCATCCGCCCATGCACGCCTTGGGGTACTGGCTGTAGTAGTCGGGCAGCACGTGGATGATCTCCATGTGCGGCAGGCGTTCCCGCTCGGATCGCACCACCTGTTCGGCCCGCTCGATCTGACCGCGACCGGGCAGCAGCGCGTCCCGATTGCGCCAGGCCCAGCCGTAGTACTGGGTGTTGGCGAGTTCCAGCCGGTCGGCGCCCAATTCCTCGGCCAGGCGCAGGATTTCGGCGATGCGGTCGATGTTCTGCCGGTGCAGCACCACGTTCACCGTCAGCGGCCATCCCAGTTCCTTGACCATTCGGGCGGCCTCGGCTTTGCGGGCGAAGGAGCGGGTGCCTGCGATTCGGTCGGAGGTGGCGGGCTCGTCGGCCTGCACGCTGATCTGCACGTGGTCGAGACCGGCCGCGCGCAGCTCTTCGGCGCGCCTGCGGGACAGTCCGAGCGCACTGGTGATCAGGTTCGTGTACATCCCGAGTTCGCTGCCGGTGCGCACGATCTCGACGATGTCGCGGCGCTGCAACGGTTCCCCGCCGGATAGGTGCAACTGCAGCACGCCGAGATCGCGCGCCTCGCGCAGCACGCGCTGCCAGTCCGCAGTGGACAGTTCGTCCCGGTAGTCGGCCAGGTTGAGCGGGTTCGAGCAGTACGCGCAGTGCAGCGGACAGGCGTAGGTCAGCTCGGCCAGCAGGCCGAACGGGCTAGGCTTCATGTCGGTCATGGGCGGCCTCCACGCACCGCTTGGCGGCGAGCTGGTCGAGGAAGGCACGCACCTCGCCGGGCTCGACGCCTGCGAAGCGCGCCTGCAGTTCGGCGATCAGCTCGCCGATGTCCCGCCGCCCGTCGCAGAGCCGCAGGATGGCCGCGCCGGTCGGGTTGAGCACCAGCACCGATTCGGGGCCCAGCAGCACGTCCCGCGCGCGGACCTCGTCGAAGGTCAACCGCAGCCCGGTCGTCAGCTGCGGCCGGGCCGAGTCCGGCAGCCGGGCGGGCTCAGCCGGGGTGGGCTTGGTCGATGGCATCGAGCATGCTCCAGAGGACGTCGCACTTGAACGACAGCGCCGCCAGCGCCCGTTCTTGCTCCGCGGCCGAGCGGCACCGCTCGGTGGTCACCTGCAGGCCGTGCTCGGAGTCGCGCGGGGCCTGCTCCAGGCGGTTGCGGAAGTAGGCCAGGCCCTTGCGGTCGACCCAGGTGTAGTGCTGCTCGAACGCGGCGAGCCTGCGGCTCATCAGGTCCGGTGCGAACAGCTCGGTCAGCGAGGAAGCGACCGCCTCGGTCCACGGCCGGGTGCGGGCGAAGGTCACGTAGGCGTCGACGGCGAACCGCACCCCGGGCACGACGTGGCGCTCGTCGCGGACCTCTTCGCGGCTCAGGCCCACCGCCTCGGCCAGCCGCAGCCACGCTTCGATGCCGCCGGGCTCGTCCGCGGTCCCGTCGTGATCGAGGATCCGCCGGATCCAGCGGCGCCGCACCGCCGGATCGGGACAGTTCGACAGGATCGCCGCGTCCTTGATCGGGATGCATTCCTGGTAGTAGTAGCGGTTCGCCACCCAGCCGCGGATCTGCTCGCGGCTCAACCTGCCCTCGTTCATGCGCACGTGGAAGGGGTGCTGGTGGTGGTACCGCTGCGCGTGGGCGCGCAACGCGGCCACGAATTCCTCGGTGCCTGCGGAAGTCCGCGATTCGTCGAGTGCCGTCACGGTCGGATCTGCACCTCTGTCCCGTCGGTGGCGATTTCGAACCCGAGCCGCTCGACCTCGCGCCGTTCGGGCGAGTCGTCCAGCAGCACCGGGTTGGTGTTGTTCAGGTGCACGTAGATCTTGCGCTCGATGGGCAGCTCGGCGAGCTGCTCCAGGCTGCCGCCGGGACCGCTCATCGGCAGGTGCCCCATCTCGCGGGAGGTCTTGCTCGCCAGGCCGAGCCGCGGCATTTCGTCGTCGCTGAAGCACGTCCCGTCGATGAACAGGCCGGTGCAGTCCCGCAGCTGTTCGCGCACCTGGCCGGTGATCTCCTGAACTCCGGACAGGCAGACCGCGGCACGTCCGGAGCGTTCGTCGGTGAAGCGGTAGCCCACGACCCTGCCGGGGCCGCGATCAGGCCCGAAGCGGGACCGCTTGGTGGTGGGGACGTCGAACGCCCGATAGCTCAGGCCGTTGCCGAGCGCCACGTCCTCGCCGGGCACGACCTCCCGCCACTTCACCGGGCAGTAGGCCTGCAACGTGGCCAGCAAGGAGTTGTCCGTGCGCAGCGTCTCGTGCACCGCGGCGGTGGCGTGCAGTTCCAGCGATTCGGCCTCGCGCAGCAGCAACAGGCCCAGCGCGTGATCCAGCTCGGCGTCGGTGAGCAGCACCCCTTGCAGCGGTGTCGCCCTGCCCGCGGCGGGCAGCAGCGCCGGCGACGCCTCCAGCTGGGCGCGCACGTCCGGCGATGCGTTGACCAGGAACCACTGTTCGTGGTCGGCGCTGATCGCGATCGATGACTGGGTGCGTGGCAGGCACGGCCGGGAACCCTCCCGCACCGCCCGGCAACACGGGCATCCGCAGTTCCACTGCGGGACACCGCCTCCCGCCGCCGAACCCAGCACTCGCACCAGCACGCCGACTCCTTGTGTCCACAGTTGATCCGGGAGGTTGCGGCGACTCTCGCGGCTCCGGCGGCGAGGCGGCCACCGCGGGCACCGGCGGCCCGATGTCCGTGGTGGCCTCGAGAACGCTCGCCGGTTTCAGTCTTCGACCTGGGCGACGTACATCGTCACCTCGGCCGCGCAACCGATTTCCTCGAACCGGGGCGGCTCCCATTGCGGGGTTTCCGACTCCATGTCTGCACCCCCTTTCAGCTGCACGACAGCGCCGTGCCATAGGTGCTGTGTGTCACATCGACCATAGCCGAGGTGCACCGTGCTTGTAATGAGCAGCGCTCGTGTCGATCGCGCTGCTGCGGACCGGGAATCGAGTGCTCCGGATGGCTCGGAGCTGTCGTGCGGCGTTAGCGAGCACGCTCGCCGAGGGCGCACGCTCACCAGAACTTGATGTTGACGGCTTTGAGCCTGCGCCGGTGCAGTTGCGCGGTCTTCTCGATGGCATCGGGCGAGATCAGCTCTCCCCACGCGGAGGATGCCTGCTCGCCAGCCCGCAGCAGTTCCTCCATCTCGTCGTCGAGGATCTCGGCGTTCTGGATGACCCGCGAGCCGAACCCGATGTGCCAGCGCTCGTCGCGCAGGACCAACTCCATGCCCTTGTGCAGCCCCGGCAGCTGCACCGACAGGTGCTCGAGCGCGTCGAGCATGGCGTGCTGGGCCGCCAGCAGGACCACGCCCTCGAGGATCATGTGGTAGAGCCCGACCGCGGGAACCAGCCCCGAGTGGTCGTCGGCGAGCTGCTTGGCGATGGCGGGCAGCCGCGTCTCGAACAGCTCCACGATCTCGGGGCTGACGTGCTCGCGCAGCACGTCGAGCCGGGCCGGGACGTCGGCTCCCGGGACGGCGGCCACTTCGGCCGCGACGCGGTCGAAGAACCGCGCGTGCCGCTTCTCGTCGCGCTCCTGCGCGCGGAAGGCCGCCGCCATCGACTCGTCGCCCGCGGCGACCTGGAACGAACCGAGCTCGCCCGCGACCGAGTTCTCACCGATGCAGAAGCCGGCCGTCAGTCCGAGCAGCTGGGTGCGCTCCGCGTCCCGCAATCGGGGCCACGCCTGGACGTCGGCGTCGAGGTCGAGGGCGAACTCGTCCCACTGCAGCGAATCGGCGAGGGTGACGAAGTGGTCGTACCCGGCGATCATTGATCAGCGTCCTCATGCATCGGGGCCTCATTGCATCGGGGGTCGCACTACATCGGGATCTGCTCGCCCGGCTCGAGCTCGCGGAAATCCGACTTCGTCGCCCCGCAGATCGGGCACATCCAGTCGTCGGGGATCTCCTCGAAGCGCGTCCCCGGCGGGATGCCGCCGTCGGGGTCGCCTTCTTCGGGGTCGTAAACCCAGCCGCAGAGCTCGCAGATCCATCTGCTGGTCTGCGGCTGCGCCAATGTTCGATCGGTGCTCATGCGCTCGCCGGTTCCCCGGGCAGCCGGGCGACCCCGCCGTCGTCGCGGCCGTGGAGTTGCACGGTGTCCCGTCCTCTCGAGTCGATCGGGACCTCGCGGGGCGTCGGTTCCGAGCCGACGCCCCGCTGCGGTCTTACTCCGGCAGTGCGAAGGAGAACAGCGCGTCGCCCGCCGAGCCCCCGAGCAGCCCGGGCAGGAAGCCCTCGATCCAGCCGCCCCAACCGGTCGGGACCGCGATGTACTGGCGGCCGTCGACGCTGTAGGTGGTCGGGCTGCTGTGGTGCCCGCTGCCGCACTGGAACTGCCACACCTTCTCGCCGGTCACGGCGTCCAGGGCGACGAACTCACCCGTGGGCAGTCCGGTGAACACCAACCCGCCCGCCGTGGTCAGCACCGAGGCGCACATCGGGTACTCGTTGCGCCAGCGCCACTTCTCCTCGCCGGTGAGCGGGTCGATGGCGGCCACGTACCCGTAGTGGTCGTCGAGGTCCACGGCGACTCCCGCGCCCCAGTACGGGATGCTTTCCTTGAACTCGCGGCGTCGGCGGGTGGCGGTGGCCCCGACTTCCTGCACCGGCACGTAGATCAGCCCCGTCTGCGGGCTGTAGGCCATGTGCGTCCATTCCTTGCCCCCGGCCGGCCCCGGCCAGAAGTGCACCGGCACGCCTTCCGCGTCCGGGTAGACCTTGGCGGTGACCTCGCCTTCGGGGCTGATCTCGCCCCAGGTGATCCGGTCGACGAACGGGAACACCCGGACCAGCTCGCCGTTGACCGCGTCCAGGACGAAGAAGTAGCCGTTCTTGTCCGCGTGCGCGAGCAGCTTGCGCCCCTCGTGCTCGAACAGCAGGTTCTCCATCGTGGAGTCGTAGTCCCACAGGTCGTGCGGGGTGAACTGGTAGTGCCAGCGGATCTCGCCGGTGTCGGCGTCCACGGCGACGACGCAGTCGGTGTAGAGGTTGTCGCCCGGACGCACGGCGCCGTCGAAGTCCGGTGCCGGGTTGCCGGTGCCCTGGTAGATCAGGTTCAGGTCCGGATCGTAGGTGGGGGTGACCCAGCAGTTGCCGCCGCCGCGTTGCCACGCCTCGCCGTCGGCAGGCCAGGTTTCGGAGCCGGGCTCACCGGGCTTGGGGATCGTGTAGCAGCGCCAGCGGCGCTCCCCGGTGTGCGCGTCGAACGCGTCTAGGTTCCCGCGGGTGCCGAACTCCCCGCCCGAGCTGCCGACCAGAACCATGTCCTTGACCAGCAGCGGCGCCACGGTGCGGCTCTCCCCGGCGCGCACGTCGCCGATGGTCACGTCCCAGACGGGCTCGCCGGTCCGGGCGTCCAGCGCGACGAGGTGGGCGTTGAGCGTGGCGAGGTAGACCTTGCCGTGCCCCACGGCCACGCCGCGGTTGACGTTCCCGCAGCACAGCGAGACGTCGAAGGGGGAGGCGTGCTTGTAGCGCCAGAGCTCTTCGCCGGTCTCCGCATCCAGCGCCCAGACCTTCCCGTCCGGGCCGGACACGTACATGATGCCCTCCACGACGATGGGGGCGGCTTCGAAGGAGTAGGTCGACGCGCCGGAGTGCAGCCCCGTCGAACCGGCCTGGAACACCCACGCGGGAGAGAGGCTTTTGACGTTGTCCTTGCTGATCTGATCCAGGCTGCTGTAGCGCTGACCGTCGTAGGTGCCGTAGTAGGTCAGCCAGTTCTGCGGCTCCGACCGGGCGTTGCGCACGCGCTCGTAATCGACGTTCCCGGTGGCGGGCGCGCTGCCCTTGACGTTGCTGAGCGTCCCGAGCGGGACGGCCTGACCTGCATCGACGTAGTCGGTCATGATGTGCTCCTGTCTACGGGCGCGGCTGGGCGGGACGGTCGAGCCGGGCGTGCTTGGGGACGTCGCCGCTGACGACGATCGCGCCGGTGAGGCCGCGGCCTTCGTCGTTGCCGGTCGTGGAGCTGTACCAGTAGTAACCGGGCCCTTGCAGCCGGAGGTCGGCCGTGCCCTTGGAGTGGTTCACCAACCAAATGATCATGTTGTCGCCGTTGCTGGGCAGCACCGCGCAGTGCGTGTTCTTGTCGTCGTTGATGACCGTGAGCTCGAGGTCACCGCCGTGCGGCAGGATGATCGTCGCCGGGTCCCAGCACAGTTCGTCCTCCCGGATCCGGACCGTGGCGCGCATCCGGCCGTCCGGACCCTCCTCGGCGTGCTCGACGTTCCCGGTGCCGAGCATCCGCCCCAGCGTCGCCTTGTTCTGGCCGCACAGGCCCGCTGCGGTCAATTCGGCTTGCCGATCGTCTGCAGTGGCCGTCATCGGTCCCACCTCCTGCTGTGCACGTGTGCGCCACACCCGTGATCACGCGTGCGCTTGATCTCGCTGCTCACGAAAACCGCCTCTCGTCGCCGAACCCAGCACGCCGATTCCGGAAAGCCGCGGCGGACTCGCTCGCCCGTGATCCCTGGTGTCCACACCGGACCGTTGGTTCCCGGAACGTCACCTCGGACCCCGCGTCCGAGCTTCGTCGATCCGGAGCTGCTACGCGGCCGCACCCGCCCCGGGCCCTGCGCGAGCCGCCCGGTGCGGTCGCACCCGGCCGGACCGAAGTGGGCAGGCAGCCACCGCTCGTCTACGCCGAGCAGGAGCCGCGACCGTCCGTTCTCGGACAGCACAGGTCACTCGCCACCTCTCGAGCGTGCTGCGCATCACATCAACAATAACCCAGGGCAGCGAGGTTGTAATCAGGATCACTGCTGTGCCTTATTGCTGAACCGGCTCTCGATTGATCAAGAGTTGCCGCCCGGTAGCCTGCACGTGGGAAGGCTCGCGCCTGGCGCGCTGCCCTTCGGTGGCGCCCCGCTTCGATGGCGCCCGGTTTCGATGGCGCCCGGGCCC
>NZ_JAFRFW010000735.1:0-7843 GCF_017434145.1 Saccharopolyspora sp.
CGCAAGGTGGTGCTGTGTGGCACCCAGTACAGCCGCGATCCCACCGCGCCCCTGACCAGGGGCCTGATCCTGGAAGTGACCCGCGGCATCGGCCGCGAGAACGCGCGCATGCATGCCGGCGAGGCCTGGCAGACCTTTGCCGGCACCGAGATCGAGGGCAAGACGCTCGGCGTCATCGGCCTCGGCAAGCTCGGCAGCAAGGTCGCCGGCATGGCCAAGGTGTTCGGCATGAACGTGATTGCCTGGAGCCCCAACCTCACGCCGGAGACGTGCAAGGAAGCCGGCGTCGGCTACGCCGGCAAGGACGAATTGTTCGCGACATCGGACATCATCACCATCCATGTCGTGCTCAGCCCGCGCTCGCGCGGACTGGTCGGCGCCGCTGATCTCGCCCGGATGAAACCGTCGGCCTATCTCGTCAACACCGCGCGCGGGCCGATCGTCGACGAGGACGCGCTGCTCGCGGCGCTGCGCGAAAAGAAGATCGCCGGCGCCGGCATCGACGTGTTCTCGACCGAGCCGCTGCCGACAGACCACCCGCTCCGCAAGCTCGACAACGTGGTGATCACGCCGCATCTCGGCTACGCGACGCGCGAGAGCCTGCAGGCGCATTATCAGCAGATGGTCGCCTGCATCGACGCCTTCACCAAAGGCGGCGAACCGCCGCGGCGCCCGCGGCGTTCCCGGGGCGACGACTTCTTCGACTGAGCGGACTTCGCCACCGTCGGTCCGACCGGAACGGGCGGCGGATCCGGTCGCTCCCAACATCGAAGTGGCGAGGAGAACGCCGCACGCGGATTCCGGAGCGAACGCACCGGTCGAATTCGAGCCGCCCCGACACGTTCTTCCGGTGAAAGCAAAACGGCCCGCCCCCGAGAATCGGGGACGGGCCGCCAGAAGGCTCGATCAGCGCACGCCCTTGGGCGAGTCCGGGTTGTCCTTGAGGTCCTTGCGCAATTCCCGCGGCAGCGCGAAGGACACCTTCTCGTTCGCGGTGGTGACCTCCTCGACATCACCCCAGCCGCGCTCGGCGAGATGGTCGAGAACCTGCATGACCAGCACGTCCGGCACCGAAGCACCGCTGGTGACGCCGACGGTGGAGACGTCGTCGAACCAGGATTCCTCGATCTGCTCGGCGGAGTCGACCAGGTGCGCGTCGGTGGCGCCCGCCTGCATCGCGACCTCGACCAGCCGCTTGGAATTGGACGAATTCTGCGAGCCGACCACCAGGACCAGATCGCATTCCGCGGCCATCGCCTTCACCGCCACCTGCCGGTTGGAGGTGGCGTAGCAGATGTCGTCGCTCGGCGGCGCCTGCAGATCCGGGAACCGGTCCTTGATCTGGTCGACCCGCTCCATCGTCTCGTCCACGCTGAGCGTGGTCTGCGACAGCCACACGACCTTGTTCGGGTCGCGCACGTCGACCTTGTCGACGTCCTCGGGCTTGTCGACCAGCTGCACCCGGTCCGGGGCCTCGCCCGAGGTGCCCTCGACCTCCTCGTGGCCCTCGTGACCGATCAGCAGGATGTCGTAGTCGTCGCGGGCGAACCGGTTGACCTCCTTGTGCACCTTCGTCACCAGCGGGCAGGTGGCGTCGATGGTGCGCAGGTTGCGGTTCTTGGCCTCCTCGTGCACCGCGGGCGAAACGCCGTGCGCGGAGAACACGACCAGCGCGCCCTCGGGGACCTCGGAGGCCTCCTCCACGAAGATCACGCCGCGCTCTTCGAGGGTCTGCACGACGTGCTTGTTGTGCACGATCTCCTTGCGCACGTACACCGGCGGACCGTAGGTCTCCAGCGCCTTCTCGACGGTGTCGACGGCGCGGTCCACGCCGGCGCAGTAGCCGCGGGGCTTGGCCAGCAGCACCCGCTTCTGCGCAGCGGCCGAGTTCGTCGCGTCCGGCGCTGCGCCGGGTCCTGCCTGGTCAGCGTGGTCTGCCGAGTTGGCGGGCTCGGTGGCCTGCGGCGAGGTCGTCATGGTTTCAAGGGTACGGATCGTCCCGGTGAGGGTCAGCCCGGCCACCGGCTCATGGCTCCGTTGCGTGACCCACTCTCACCGGTTCGGTGAGCACGTACAGTGATCACGAGTGGACCCAACGGCTCGATTGGGCCGTCCGGATTTGCGGCCTAGTTCGATCAGACTAATCGCGGTTCGGGGCACAGGTACTGCGAGTGCAAGATTCCGCACGGGTTCGATGGCTTCTGCCGGGCGCGTGCGGCAGGCTGTGGCCATGTCGTCGTTTCCGTTGCCGATCCGGGTCGCGGCCGGGCTCGCGGCCGTCACCGTCGAAGAGGCCAAGCGCCTGCCGGGTCAGCTGCTCGGCCTGCCGGTCACCGTCGTCAGCCAGGCGTTGCAAGTGTCGATGCGGGTGCAGCAGCAGGTCACCGAACTGGCCATCAAAGGCGACGAGACGCTGTCCGCGCTGCGCGGCACCGAGCAGCAGCCGGAGTGGGCGACCTTCGACGAAGACGAACAGCCCGGTCCCGCCGGTGGCGACGCCGCAGGCGGCACGGGCGCGGCCGAGCCGGCACCGGGACCGGTCACCGACCTGGGAGAACCGTCCGCGCTCGGCGACGACCTCGCGGTGCTACCGGAGTACGACCAGATGAGCCTGCCGCAACTGCGCGGCAAGCTGCGCGGGTTCTCCGAGTCCGAGCTGGTGGTGCTGCTGGAGCACGAGCAGCAGCACGCACGGCGCCCGGATTTCGAGCGGATGCTCTCGAACCGCCTGGAACGCCTGCGGCAGTGAGCTCCGCCGCGGCAGGAAACCCCTGCACGGCAACGAGTCCCGCGGCAAGCAGCGAGCACCGGTGAGCTCCGCTGCAAGGCAGTGCGCTCCGCCGCGGCAGCGAGCAGTCCCGCCGCACAGGGCGAGTCCGCACCGCACCGAGGTTCCGCTGCGCGGCCGAAGCAACACCGCTGCCCGGCAGGAATCGCGCACGCGCGCCGTATGATCGCGCCGGTCGATGCCCGGACGCGGAGAGGAGCGCGCGGTGCCCCCGAACAATCCGACGCCGAACAATCCGGGCGCATCGAGCAGCCCCACTCCGACCAGCCCGGAGCAGCCGTGGCCGGTGCGGACCGTGGCGCGCAAGGTCGCCGACTGGATCCACCGGCTCGGCGACGTGTGGGTGGAAGGTCAGCTCACCCAGATCAAGATCCGGCAGGGCAACGCGACGGCGTTCATGGTGCTGCGCGACCCGTCCGCCGAGGTGTCGCTGAGCCTGACCTGCTCGTCGGCGCTGCTGCGCCAGCAGGATCCGCCGCTGACCGACGGCAGCCGCGTGGTGGTGCACGGCAAGTTCTCGTTCTTCCTCGGCCGCGGGACGCTGAGCCTGCGGGTCGACGAGATCCGCGCGGTCGGCGTCGGCGAGCTGCTGGCCCGCATCGAACGGCTCCGGGCGCTGCTGCGCGCCGAGGGGCTGTTCGATCCGGCGCGCAAGCGCGCACTGCCGTTCCTGCCGAACAAGATCGGCCTGGTCACCGGGCGTGCCTCTGCCGCGGAGCACGACGTGCTCAGCAACGCCGAACTGCGCTGGCCCGCGGTGCGCTTCGAGATCCGCAACGTCGCCGTGCAGGGTTCGACCGCGGTGCCGCAGATCCTCGATGCGCTGGGCGAGCTGGACCGCGACCCCGAGGTGGACGTGATCGTGCTCGCCCGCGGCGGCGGCAGCGTGGAGGACCTGCTGCCGTTCTCCGACGAGGCGCTGTGCCGGGCGGTGTCGACCTGCCGCACCCCGGTGGTCAGCGCGATCGGGCACGAACCGGACTCACCGCTGCTGGACCACGTCGCCGATGTGCGCTGCTCCACCCCCACCGGGGCGGGCAAACGCGTCGTACCGGACATGGCCGAAGAGACCCAGCGGGTGGCCCAGCTGCGCGACCGCGCCCGGCGGGCGCTACACGGATGGGTGGATCGCGAGCGCAGGCTGCTGGACTCGTTGCGCAGCCGCCCGGTGCTCGCCGACCCGCACGGACCGCTGCAGCGCAGATCAGAGCAGGTGCAGGTGGCGCGGGACCGGGCACGGCGGGCGATCACGACGGTGCTCACCGCCGAGGGGCACGCGATGGCCGCGACTCGATCACGCTTGACGACCCTCGGTCCGGCGGCCACTCTTGCTCGCGGGTACGCGGTTGTGCAGCGCGTCGATCCCGAGGGCGCGGACGGTGTCCTGCGCTCGGTCGAGGACGCGCCACCGGGAACCGAACTGCGGGTCCGAGTCGTTGACGGTGCGGTGCGCGCCGTCGTACCCGAATGACGGTGCGGCGCGCATCGTCCGGTGTGAAGGGGAGGTCGTGGTGCAGTCAGCGCAGGAACCCACGTTCCTCCCGTTGACCGTCGCGGTGACCAGCTCACCGGACCTCGGCGGCGCGGAACGGGTGCGGCGGTGCGCCCAGGAGGCCGATGCGGCCGCGGCCCACTGCTGGACTGCGCTGCTCGGCGGCTGCGACGCCGGCGAGCGCAGGACGCTGCCGGTCAAATTGCGCGCGCTGGCCGAGGCGACCTCCAGCTACGGCGGAACCAGGTGGTGGGTCGGCCGCGGCGCCGCGCACCGACGTAGGGTCACCGAAGCGCAATTGCGCATCAACGACGCGGTCCGCGAAGGCGACGGCGCCGAGTTCGCCGAGGCGTTCGTCGGCTACGACCAGGCCATCGCGACCGCCGTGGTGTCCGTGCCCGCGAAGCTGGAGAGCCCCGCCCCGTGACCAACGAGCAGCAGGACGAGCAGTTCGACCCGGTCGCCGATCACCCCGAAGTCGCCGAACTCGGCTACGAGCAGGCGCGGGACGAGCTGGCCGAGGTGGTCAAGCAGCTCGAGGCAGGTGGGCTGTCGCTCGAGGACTCGCTGGCGCTGTGGGAACGCGGCGAAGCGCTGGCCACGGTGTGCGAACGGCACCTCGCGGGCGCCCGGGAACGCGTGGAGCGCGCGCTGGCATCGGTGGAGGAGCCCGCCGAGTCCGAGTGAGCCCGGGACCATCCGGCCCGAGGCGGAGCGTGGCCTCGCCCACGTGACCCGGCCTCGGGGTGTGCGATCTGGGAAGATCCGTGAACACGAGCGCGCCTCGCCCGCGCGCCGATGCACAGCCCAGTTCGCCGACCGGGAGGCGCGATGAGCACGTCCACCACGCAGAGCCGCCACGAAGCGCCTGACCGCAACCTCGCGATGGAACTCGTGCGGGTCACCGAGGCCGCCGCGATGGCCGGCGGCCGTTGGACCGGGCGCGGCGACAAGAACTCCGGCGACGGCGCCGCCGTGGACGCGATGCGCAAGCTGATCGGCACCGTGTCGATGCGCGGCGTCGTGGTCATCGGCGAAGGCGAGAAGGACGAAGCGCCGATGCTGTTCAACGGCGAAGAGGTCGGCAACGGCAACGGCCCCGAGTGCGACGTCGCGGTGGACCCGATCGACGGCACCACGCTGCTGAGCAAGGGGATGCCGAACGCGCTGGCGGTGCTCGCGGTGGCCGAGCGCGGCGCGATGTTCGACCCCTCGGCGGTGTTCTACATGGAGAAGCTGGCGGTGGGACCGGAAGCGGCGGACGTGGTGGACATCTCCGCGCCGGTCGCCGAGAACGTCCGCCGGGTCGCCAAGGCCAAGCACATCGACGTCTCGGACGTGACGGTGTGCATCCTGGACCGGCCGCGGCACGACAAGCTGGTTTCCGAGGTGCGCGAGGCGGGCGCCCGGATCCAGTTCATCTCGGACGGCGACGTCGCGGGCGCGATCGCGGCGGCCCGCCCGGACAGCGGCGTGGACATGCTGATGGGGATCGGCGGTACGCCGGAGGGCATCATCACCGCCTCCGCGCTCAAGTGCATGGACGGCGAGATCCAGACGCGGCTGTGGCCGAAGGACGACACCGAGCGGCAGCAGGTGATCGACGCCGGGCACGACGTGGAGCGGGTGCTGACGACCTCGGACCTGGTGCGCGGGGACAACGTGTTCTTCTGCGCCACCGGGATCACCGACGGGGCGCTGCTGAAGGGCGTGCACTACCGCGCGAACCGGTGCAGCACGCAGTCGATCGTGATGCGGTCGAAGTCCGGCACGGTGCGGGTGATCGAGGGTTCGCACCGGCTGGCGAAGCTGCGCGAGTACTCCAACGTCGACCTGGACGGCCAGGACACCGGCCGGCACGGCGCCTGACCGCGATCCTCCCCGGAGCGAACGGACCGCTCCCGATCCGTTCGGACCGAAGTTCCGTTCGCTCCGGCGAGATCGCCGAGTGAACGGCCTGTTGGACCAATCTATTGGGACGAACGGTCCGTTCGCTCGGGCCGGGTTCGGGCGCGGGTTTTTACCGGTATTTTCCGAATTCGGTGCGTTTGAAGCCGTGAGCTGCGACGTTGCCGCGGGTACGCGGCACACCTGCGTTGGGGTCAGCGCAGCCCCACCGAAAGTCGGTGCCTCGAACTGGTGGAGATCCTTACCGTCGGTGATCATTCCGGCTGTTCCGGGCCGGGACGGCACTCCCGGCCGCGGCCGGGCCGACGGAAGGACCTCACCTCATGCGCATCCGCCCCCTGCTGACCGGAGCGCTCGCCGTGGGCGCCGCTGCGGCGATGGCCTCGCCCGCCGCAGCAGCCGACGACCCGGCGCCGCTGATCGTCGGCGGGCACGACGCCGCCGAGCCCTACTCGTTCATGATCTCCCTGCAGAACGGCGGCTCGCACAGCTGCGGCGCCTCGCTGATCAAGCCGGACTGGGCGGTCACCGCCGCGCACTGCGTCGAGGGCGGCCAGCCCGACCAGTTCCAGGTGCGGGTGGGCAGCCTGCAGCACGCCAGCGGCGGCGAAGAGGCGGGCGTCAGCGAGATCAACGTCCACCCGTCCGCGGACATCGCGGTGTTCAAGCTGGACAAGGCGGTTTCGGCGGCGCCGATCCCGATCGCGGCCGAGTCCGGCGCGACCGGCACCGAGACCCGCATCATCGGCTGGGGCCAGACCAGCCCGGCGCCCGGCGGTGAAGCACCGGCCAACCTGCAGGAACTGGACACCTCGATCGTCGACGACGGCGAGTGCAGCGGCATCACCGGCGAGTCCGAGATCTGCACGTCGAACCCGGGCGGCGACTCCGGCGCCTGCTACGGCGACTCCGGCGGGCCGCAGATCAAGGGCACCCCCGGCAACTGGGAGCTGATCGGCGCGACCAGCCGCGCGGGCAACAACGACTCGAACTGCGCCACCGGACCGTCGATCTACACCGACGTCTCGGCGCTGTCCGACTGGGTCGAGCAGAACACCGGCGCCTGACATCTGGAAAAGGGTTCGGCGAACGAACCCCACCGACGCGGCCGCCCTCCTCCGGGGGAGGGCGGCCGTTTCCATTCCCGGGGTCAGCCCTTGTTCGAGGAGTGCCCGGGGAAGAGGTGCGCGGCGGGGTCGAGCTCCACGGCGATGTTGTTGACCGCGGTGGCGGCCTCGCCGAACCCGGTCGCGATGAGCTTGACCTTGCCCGGGTAGCTCGCCACGTCCCCGGCGGCGTAGATCTTCTCCCGGTTGGTGCGCATGGTGGTGTCCACCTTGATGCTGCGCTTGTCCAGGTCGAGCCCCCACTGCTCGATCGGCCCCAGATCGGCGGTGAACCCGAGCGCGGCGACGACCGTCTGCGCGGGCAGCACCCGCCGCTGCTCCCCCACCTCGATCTCGACCTCGTGCACCCCGTTCTCGTCGCCGCGCACCTCGGCGACCTGCGCCTCGGTGATCAGCGGAACGCCGAGGTCTTCGACCTTGCGCACCAGCCCGGCCTGCGCGCGGAACTTCGCGCGGCGGTGCACCAGCACCACGCTGCGGGCGATCGGGTGCAGCGCCAGCGCCCAGTCGAACGCCGAGTCGCCGCCG
>NZ_JAFRFW010000736.1:0-1644 GCF_017434145.1 Saccharopolyspora sp.
CCCGCGGGCAGCCCGCCGTCCGTTCAGCGGACCAGATTCCGCAGGGATCAGCGCCGCGGAGTGCCGCGATCACGCGATTCAGCCCAACGGCACGTCGAACCGTCCGGGCCCGCTGAACGAGACGGTCCCGCCGGGCTCGCTTTCCCCGCCATAGCGGGGATCGACGGTGTCGGCGACCAGCACGAGCCGGTGTCCCGCGGGCACCTGCCACAACGCGGGTTCCAGCACGAGGTCGACCTGCTGCGGCTCGCCGGGCTCCGCGTCGCGCAAGGTGATCGGCTTGTGCGTGATCAGGCGGCCGCCACCTGCCGGATCCACGTCGTAGAGGTAGGCGAACAGCGAAGTCGTGCCGGACTCCGGCGTAACGGTGGTGCGCAGTTTCGGCGCGCCGGAAACGGTGACCGAGCTCGGGTAGGGCTCGGTCCGCCAGACCCCGGCCGCGCGGCGGTCCACCAGCGGCACGGAAGTCGCCACCGGGATCTGGAACTGCTGCAGGACACCGCTCACGATCGCCGCGCCGCTGTCGGCGACCGTCGGCGACCCGGTGCCGATCCGGTGCTGCCAGGCCGGTTGCGGGTCCGGAGCGAGCGTCCCAGTGGCGGGGGTTGCAGGCGCGGGCGCCGGGCCGCCGAGGTGGCGGGTGTCGACCGCTCCGGTCACCGATTCCCAGTCCGGATATCCGCGCCAGTTGCCCCCGCTGACCGGCTTGAGCTGCACGGGATTCTCGGTGTCGATGCCGTTGGGCACGCCGCGCAGGTGGTGGTCGAACCAGCGGCGCGCGGCGTCCCAGCTGTCGTTCGGCAACCCGGCGGCGCCGAACAGCTCCGGACCCGCGTGATCACCCGGCGCGAGCATCAGCCGCTTCGGCCCGGTCAGCTTCCGGTAGAGCTCGGTCATCTGCTGTGGCGGGAACAGCGAGTCCTTCCAGGAGTGGGCGAGCAGCACCGCGGTCCCGTTCTTGTTGAGCTCGTCGGTTTCGGCCAGCGGCGAGCGGTCGGCGGCCAGGTGCAGCGCTTGCTCGATGCGGCCCTCGCGGTAGGCGCGTTCGAGCGCCCGGAGGTCTGCGCCGAAGCGGCCGGTGGGGTGCCCGATCGCCAGCAGCATCTCCACGGCTTGGGTGCTGACCGTGCGGTTCGGGTACAGCGAGGTGACCAGGTCGGACCAGCCGCTCATCGAGGCCACCGCCCGCACCCGCGGATCTTCGGCGGCGGTGAGCGCGCTGATGCCCGCGCCGTAGGAGATGCCGCCCATGCCGATCCGGCCCGGGTCGGCGGCGGTGTTGGCCAGCGCCCAGTCGATCACCTTGGAGGCGTCGGCGCGGTCCTCGGGTCCGCCGACCTCGATCTCGCCGCCGGAGGCGTAGAAGCCGCGGGCGGTGTAGGTGACCACGACGTAACCCGACTCGTAGGCGAGCCGCGCGGCCGCGCCGACGTACTCGATGTTCGGGACCGCCCAGCTCGCGGGCATCACCAGCAGCGGGAACGGGCCGTCGCCCGCCGGTTCGATCACCTTGGCGTCCAGGGTGACGCCGTCGGCGCCGGGCACCGTGCGGTGGCTGATCGAGACGCCCGGCGCGGCACCATCGGCACCCGTGGGCCGAGCGGCACCGGCGGGCGGGGCGAGCGCGGCTCCCGCGGGCGGCGC
>NZ_JAFRFW010000737.1:0-1834 GCF_017434145.1 Saccharopolyspora sp.
CCGGAGCGCACCGCTCGGTGCGGCGGCTCGGCCCGGTCGCGACGTTGGCCGTGCTCAGCGCGGGAGGTATGCCGCGCCGGGCGGCGGCGGTGTCCTCGGTGGTGGCGCTGGCCGCGACGCTGCTCATCGCGGCGCTCACCGCCGGGGAAACCATGCGCGAGCACAACGAGGCGAGTTCGGCCGCGGAGTACACCGCGGGCATCGCGGTACGAGCCCCCGAAGGGGCAACACTGCCCGCTGACCTGCCCGGGGCGCTCTCGGCCGATCCCGCGGTGGGCACGGTCGTCCCGTATCGCGCCGTTCGGTTGCAGCTGGGTGCCCCGGGCGGATCGACGAACTTGGAAGTCTCGGACCTGCCGATCACCCAGCTGCCCAGGTCGGCGGACATTGTGGCCGGTGACGGGTCACTGCACGACCTCGGACCGGGAACGCTCGCGGTCTCCGACGGCTTCGCGAGCAAGAACCGGGTCGGCGTCGGCGATTCGGTCCTGCTCGGCGATCGCCGAATCCGGGTCGCGGCAGTGGTCGTCGGGCAGCGCATCGGCGGCTCGCAGGTCCTTGCGCACTCATCGGACCTCAACGCCCTCGGGATCGACCCGGCGCCTACCGGGGTCATGATCGACGCGGGCGGCAGGGGCATGGCAGCGGCGCAGTCCGCGGTCGGCGCCCACACCGGCAACAGCCCGGAACTGGAGATCAGCGTGCTCGACGACCTCCGCGCCGAGCAGTCCGGCCTGGTCCGGCAGGTCACCGGCAGCGCGTTGGCACTGATCGCGCTGACCGTGTTCGTCGCCATCGTCGGGGTCGGTACCACCGCGACCTTGTCGGTACTCGAGCGCGGCCGGGAAAGCGGCGTCTTGCGCGCGGTGGGCCTGTCCCGCAACGGCTTGCTCACCGTCCGGATCGGCGAGTCCGCCATGCACGGCGTGCTCGGAGTGGTCTTCGGGCTGCCGCACGGCGTCCTGCTGGGTGCACTGCTGATCATCGCACTGGTTCCGGAGGCGCCACTGGCGATACCGGTCCTCGCGTTGCCCGCGGTTTGCGGCGGACTCGTCGCGGTGGCCGCGGCGGCGGGCTTCCTGCCGTCCCGCCGCGCCAGCAGGACACCTCCGGCCACGGCGACCAGGGAAACCTGAGTCCGTCCGCCCGGAGGGTGCGTACGGCTGCTTCCGGGCTCGTCGAATCAGCAGTACCAGGGTTCGCCGATGGGCGATCTCGCATCCGGTCGGCGGCGGAACCGCTCCAACGATGACCACGCGAGCAACGGCACCGTCGCTCGTGGCGGTTTCCTCGCGGGGACAGCGGTTTCGCCGCGCGGAGCCCGAAGGGCTCTGAGCCGTTCCACAGGCCGATCGGCCAGCGACTCCGGCCGACCGGACGACCGGGGATGACCGCGCGGTCGAGGTGTGTCCCCGCCGGCTGCTGCGAACGTTCTCCTCGATCGAATTCCGCGCCAGGACCCTGCTCCACCACGGCGCGCACATCGACCGAGGGGAATGGACAAGTGCACCAAGGACGCACACCGGCGGGGAACCCGGTTCTGGTCGGCAACGGACTGGCGAAGCAGTACGGCGAGCACTGGGCACTGGGCGGCGCGGACATCTCGGTCCAGGCCGGTGAAGTGCTGGCGATCGTGGGGCCGTCCGGGTCCGGCAAGACCACGATGCTGCACGTGCTCGCCGGGATCCTGCGCCCGGACCGCGGGGAGGTCAGCCTCGAGGGGCGCCGCATCGACCAGCTCACCGAAACCAAGCGCAGCGAATTGCGCAGGCACGAGTTCGGCTTCGTGTTCCAGCAGGGCATGCTCGTCGGCGAGCTGACCGCCGAGGAGAAC
>NZ_JAFRFW010000738.1:0-2199 GCF_017434145.1 Saccharopolyspora sp.
CGTGTAGCGCCCCGGCGGGAGGAATTCCGGTTGCAGCAGCGCGTAGTCGACCATCCGGACCGGCACCAGCCTCGGCGGTGCGTCGGAGTGGTGCGGGTCCGGTGGAGTGGCCGCGGCAGCGCCGGAGCTGATGGTGGCCGTCAGCGCGAGCACGCCGAGCAGCACGCCCAGCGTTCTGCGAACGGTGCCGGCTTTTCCGTTGTGCGGCTTGGACATGGCGCGAACCCCCGTGGCGATCCGCGGGCGGGCGGGCGGCCCGCCCGCTGGTTTCGCGTAGCTGGCCCGGTTCACGGTAAACCCGCCCGCGCGCCCGGTTCTTGCCGAATGTTCCTGTTGTGACGGGGGAAAACATACGGGCGCGGGCTGCCGCGAGAGACGCGCGAGCGTCCGTACTCAGTGGACGGAAGTTGCACTTTCGCCGCTGTTGCGAGGTTTTCCGGAGGCGCTACGCTTCGCCGACCCGCTCGAACAGGGCCGCAAGTCCTTGGCCGCCGCCGATGCACATCGTCTCCAGGCCGTAGCGGACCTCGCGGCGCTGCATCTCGCGCAGCAGCGTCGCCAGGATCCGCCCGCCGGTGGCTCCCACCGGATGCCCGAGCGAGATCCCGGAACCGTTGACGTTGACCCGATCCAGGTCCGCGTCGGTGAGCCGCCACTCCCGCAGGCACGCGAGCACCTGGGCGGCGAACGCCTCGTTCAACTCGATCAGGTCGACCTCGGACAGCGCCACCCCGGCCCGGTCCAGCGTGTTGGCGACCGCGGGCACCGGTCCGATGCCCATCGTCGCCGGCGGTACCCCGCCGATCCCCCACGAGACCAGCTTCGCCAGCGGCCGCAGCCCCAGCTGCGCGGCCCTCTGCGGCGTGGTCACCACGCAGATCGCCGCACCGTCGTTCTGCCCGGACGCGTTGCCCGCGGTGACGGTGGCCGCCGAGTCCTGCTTGCCCATGACCGGGCGCAGCTTCGCCAAGACCTCCGGCGTCGAGTCCGGGCGGAGGTGCTCGTCCCGCTCGACGACGGTGTCCTGCTTGCGGCCGGGAACGGTGACCGGCACGACCTCGTCGGCGAATCGGCCCGCCTCCCACGCCGCGGCGGCGCGCCGGTGCGAGCGGGCGGCGAGTTCGTCCTGCTCCTCGCGTGCGATGGAGTAGTCGCGGCGCAGGTTCTCGGCCGTCTCCAGCATCCCGCCCGGCACCGGGTGGTTCTCGCCGCCCGCGGTGACCCGGCCCTTGGCCAGCGAGTCGTGCAGCATCACACCCGGCCCGCCCTTCTGCGGGCGGCGCATCGAGGTGGAGTAGTGCGGCGCGTTCGACATCGATTCGGCACCGCCGGCCAGCACCAGCTCGGACGCGCCGCTGCCCACCTGCATCGCGGCGTTGAGCACCGCCTGCAGCCCGGATCCGCAGCGCCGGTCCACCTGCGCGCCCGGCACCGTCACCGGCAGCCCGGCGTCCAACGCGGCGACCCGGCCGATCGCCGGAGCGTCCATCGTCGGGTAGCAGTGGCCCAGCAGGACGTCGTCGATCGAGTCCGCGGGCAGCCCGGTGCGTTCCAGCAGCGCCCGGATCGTGGTGGCGGCGAGGGTGTGCGGCGGGACCTCCGCCAGCGACCCGCCGAAGCCGCCGACCGGGGTGCGCAGCGGTTCGCAGATCACGACATCAGCCATCAGCGTCCTCCTGGTAGTTCTCGGCCCACTCGCGCAGCTGGGCGGCGCGGATCTTGGCCCCGTTGGTGCCCGAGGTCGTGGGCATCTCGTCGATGATGCGCACCCGGGCGGGCACCTTGAACTTCGCCAGCGTCGCCGCGCACCATTCCCGCAGCTCGGCCGGTGTGGCCGCGGCGGGCTCGGTGAGCACGACGAAGGCGACGGCCCGCACGCCGTTCCCGGTCCGCGCGCCTACGACCTTGGCGGTGCTGACCGCTTCGTGCGCGGCCAGCCGGTGCTCGATCTCGGCGGGCGCGACGAGGAAACCGCTCAACCGCAGCACGTCACCCATCCGGCAGACGTATTCGATGCCACCGTCTTCGCTGCGAACCGCGAGGTCGCCGGTGCGGAACCAACCGTCCGCGGTGCGCGCCCCGGCGTCGTCCCCGCCGAGGTAGGCGTCCACGACGGTCGGCCCGGCGAACTGGAGCTCGCCCTGCTCACCGTCGGCCACCGGCCGGTCGTCGTGCGGGTCGGCGGTGCGCACCCGGATC
>NZ_JAFRFW010000076.1:0-1509 GCF_017434145.1 Saccharopolyspora sp.
CTGATCGCGGGCCGCGAGTTCGGCTCGCGGCTGATCACCGGAACCGGGGGCGCGACGAACCTGTCGGTGCTGGAGCGCGCGCTGCTGGCGTCCGGCACCGAGCTGACCACCGTCGCGATGCGGCGCGCGGACGCGGGCGGGCGCACCGGCGTGCTGGAGCTGCTGCAGCGGCTCGGCATCGAAGCCCTGCCGAACACCGCGGGCTGCCGCACCGCGGCGGAGGCGGTGCTCACCGCCCAGCTCGCGCGGGAGGCGCTGGAGACCAGCTGGGTGAAGCTGGAAGTGGTCGCCGACGAGGACACCCTGCTGCCGGACCCGGTCGAGCTGCCCGAGGCCGCCGAGCAGCTGGTGGACGACGGGTTCACCGTGCTCGCCTACACCAACGACGACCCGGTGCTCGCGCGCAAGCTGGAAGACCTCGGCTGCGCTGCGGTGATGCCGCTGGGCTCGCCGATCGGCACCGGGCTGGGCATCCGCAACCCGCACAACATCGAGATGATCGTGGCGCGGGCCGGGGTGCCGGTCGTGCTGGACGCCGGGATCGGCACCGCCTCCGACGCGGCGCTGGCGATGGAGCTGGGTTGCGACGCGGTGCTGCTGGCTACCGCGGTGACCCGCGCGAAGGACCCGGAGCGGATGGCCGCGGCGATGCGGGCGGCCGTCGACGGCGGCCGGCTGGCTTCCCAAGCGGGCCGCATCCCGCAACGCTTCTGGGCGCAGGCTTCCAGCCCCACGACCCCCTGAACCCCGTTCTCCAGGAGTGAACGGACCGTTCGTCCAATCTAGTCGGACCAACAGGCCGTTCACTCCGGAAAGATAAACCGGGGAGGGTGGCGTTCGGGCGTGTCGGGCAGGTGTGGCCGGAACCGGGTGGAAGGAGCGGTGCACGCCGGCGAAGGGTCTTCACTCGGATCGGTACCGCTCGCGGTGCGTCGCTTAGGCTCGTGGAGTGCCGTCGCTGACCTTGACCGCTCGCCTGTCCACCTCCGCGGCCCACACCCGGCGCGGCGTGGTCCGGCTGCACCCGGAAGTCCTCGATGCGCTCGGGCTGCGGCCGTGGGACGCCGTCGAGCTCACCGGCGGCCGGGTGACGGTCGCGCTGGCCGCGGCCGCCGACCGCGCGGGCCCGGCGGGAGTGCTGCTGCTCGATGACGTGGCGCTGATGAACCTCGGCATGACCGAGGGCGCGGAGCTCGGCGTCGCCCCGGCACGGGTGCAGCCCGCGCGGCAGTGCAGACGGGCGGCAGAAGTTCCCGAATGAAAAGCGCGAGCCGGAAGCGGATGAGGAAAAGCACTGAGCAGTAAGCGGCCGCAGCGCGGCAAGGTTCAGAAAAGGCTTGTCTGCCGGCAGGTTTTATGTTATGGTTCTGTATGAGTTTCGATTCCGTTAAACGGAAGGAGGCCGGGTCTTGAAGCAGCGTTTGATATCGGCGGGGCTCCTTCTTGCGACGGAACTTCCCTGCGTTTTTGTATCGGATACGACGCGCGTCCTGTTCTTCGGCGCGGCAG
>NZ_JAFRFW010000739.1:0-8263 GCF_017434145.1 Saccharopolyspora sp.
GCCTGCCGGGGGCGAGGCCGCGGCTCCCGCGTCCACCAGCCCGCAGTCCGCTGGAGGCGCCTCGGGCGGCCCGCTGGAACCCAACTCACCCGCCGAGCGCGACCTGATCGCCGCGCTGCAAGCGCCGTCGCTGCACCGGCAGCCGAGCGAGGTGCCGGAGTGGAGCAGCTTGCTCGTCGGCCCCGTCTACCGCGGAACGGAGGTGCAGCTGCGATGAGGGGACTGACCGGGCCGCTGCTGAAGCTGATCGCGTTCACCGTCGTCACGGTCGTGCTCACGGCGCTGCTGGCGATGACCGTGGCCGCCTCCAACGTCGGCGGAACTTCCTCCTACGGCGCGAAGTTCGCCGACGCGTCCGGAATCGGTGAGGGCGACGAGGTCCGCATGGCCGGAGTCCGCGTCGGCCAGGTGTCCTCGCTGGAGGTCGTGGACGGCACCCGCGCGCTCGTGCGCTTCGAGGTCGACTCCGCGCGCAAGCTGCCGACGAGCACGGTCGCCACCGTCAAGTACCGCAACCTCGCCGGACAGCGCTACCTCGCGCTGGACGCGGCGATGTCGCCGGGCAAGCCGGTGCTGCCGGCGGGCGGCACGCTGCCGGTGAGCCAGACCCGGCCCGCGCTGAACCTCACGGCGCTGTTCAACGGGTTCCGCCCGCTGTTCCAGGCGTTGCAACCGCAGGACGTCAACAAGCTCTCCGGCGAGCTGATCCAGGTGTTGCAGGGCCAGGGCGGCACGATCGACAGCATCCTGCAGCACACCGCGTCGCTGACCGCCACGATGGCGCAGAAGGACCAGGTGATCGGGCAGGTCATCGACAACCTGAACGCGGTGCTCGGGCAGGTCAACTCCCGCGGCCCGCAGCTGTCCGAACTGATCACCTCGCTGCAACGGCTGGTCAGCGGGTTCGCCGAGCAGCGCGAACCGATCGGCGAGGCGGTCGGCGCGCTGGACGAGCTCACCAACACCACGGCCGGTCTGCTCGAGCAGGCGCGGCCGCCGCTGAAGCAGGACGTCTCCGCGCTCAAGGACCTCTCGAAGGGCCTCAACGCCGGGCTGCCCGGCCTGGAGCACGACCTGCAAACGCTGCCGAACCGGCTGGATTCGCTGACCCGCACGGTCAGCTACGGAAGCTGGTTCAACTTCTACCTGTGCCAGATGAACGGGACGGTCGGCATCGCCGGTCTGGACGTCACCGCGCAGGTGCTGCCGCTGCCCCTGACCGAGACGGCGACGAGGTGCCAGTCATGAGCACACCACTGCGGGACCGCGACCAGGCGACCGTCGGGATCGTCGCCCTCGGGCTGCTGATCACCGCCTGCCTGGTGGCGTTCTTCGCCAAGGACCTCCCGCTGATCGGCGGGGGCACCACCTACTCGGCGCGGTTCACCGAGTCGGCCGGGCTCACCGCGGGCGACGAGGTCCAGCTCGCGGGCGTGAAGGTCGGCGAGGTCAGCGACGTGCGGCTGGAACGTGATCGAGTGCTGGTGCACTTCACCGTCGACGACGCGCGGGTCGGCGACCGCAGCCGGGTGTCGTTGCAGATCAAGACGCTGCTGGGGGCGAAGAACCTCGCGTTGCAGCCGCAGGGCAGCGCCGAGCAGGACCCGGACGAGACGATCCCGGCCTCGCGGACCGAGGTGCCGTTCGACATCCCGGACGCGCTGGACGAGCTGACCCGCACCACCGAGCGGATCGACACCGACCAGCTCGGCCGCAGCTTCCAGGTGCTCTCCGAGACCTTGCGCGACACCCTGCAGCACTTGGGCGGCGCGGTCGACGGGCTCTCCGCGCTGTCGCAGACGATCGCATCCCGCGATCAGCAGCTTTCCGAGCTGCTGCACAACACCGCCGGGGTCAGCAAGGTCGCCGCGGACCGCAACGAGCAGGTCCGCAAGCTCGTCGAGGACGGCAACCTGCTGCTCGCGGAACTGCAGCACCGCAAGGAGTCGATCAGTTCGCTGCTGCGCGGCACGCAGGCGGTCTCCACCCAGATCCGCGGCATGATCGCGGACAACCAGGCGGACCTGAACCCCGCGCTGCGCGAACTCGAGAACGTCACCTCGATGTTGCAGCGCAACCAGGACAACCTCGCGAACACGATCGCCTCGCTCAAGCCGTACGTGACCGGCTTCAACAACACCGTCGGCAACGGGCGCTGGTTCGACGGCTACCTCTGCGGGCTGCTGCCGCCTTCGGTCAGCGCCGGTCCGCTGCAGGTCAATCCCGAGGGCTGCGATCTCGCGCAACAGCAAGGATCGGGGGGCGGACGATGAACACCGCGACCGCGCGGCATCCCGCGGCCACGGCGCTGATCGCGTTCGGCTGCGTGCTCGCGCTGCTGATCAGCGGCGGGCTGTGGTGGGCTTTCCGGAACCCGGACCTGCGGATCACCGCCTACTTCGACCGGGCGGTGGGGCTCTACGAGCACTCGTCGGTGCGCGTGCTGGGCGTCGAAGTGGGCCAGGTCGATTCGGTCGTCCCGGCAGGCGGTCAAGTGCGGGTCGACATGACCGTCGACGAGGGCGTGGCCGTCCCGGCCGGGGCGAAGGCCGTGATGGTCGCGCCGAGCCTGGTCAGCGACCGCTACGTGCAGCTGACCCCGGCCTACACCGACGGGCCGACGATGGCTTCCGGTGCGGTGGTGCCGAAGGACCGCACCATGACGCCCGCGGACCTCGACGACCTCTACCGCAGCGCGAACGCGCTGTCCCAGGCGCTCGGGCCGAATGGCGCGAACAAGCGCGGGGACCTGTCGAACCTGCTGGACACGGCCTCAGCCAACCTCGACGGCAACGGGGAGAAGCTGAACGGCACGATCCAGCGGCTCGGCGAACTGTCCGGCACGTTGGAGCATTCGCAGGGCGACCTGTTCGCCACGGTGGACAACTTGAACGAGTTCACCGCGACGCTGGCTTCCAGCGACGCGCAGGTGCAGGAGTTCTACGGCCGGATCGCCGATGTTTCCGGTTTCCTCGCCGACGAGCGGCAGCAGACCGCGGCTTCGCTGAGTTCGCTGGCGACCGCGCTCGGCGACCTGGAGGGCTTCGTCCGGGACAACCGGGAATCCGCTTCGGCGAACGTGCACAACCTGGCCGGGGTCACCCAGGCGCTGGTGGATCAGCGCGAAGCGCTCGGTGAGGTGCTGGACATCGCGCCGACCGGGGCCAGCAACTTCATCAACGCCTACGACGCCGCGTCCGGTTCCGTCGCGGTGCGGGCGAACATCAACGAGCTGACCAATCCGCCGGTGCTGATGGTCTGCAAGCTGCTGGAGCACTCCACGCCGCAGCAGGTCCCGGAGGACCTGCGCAAGGCGTGCGGTGAGTTGGCGCCGGTGCTGGACGGCACGCTCAAGCTGCCGTCGGTGGGCGAGACGGTGCACCACCTCGGCCAGGGCCAACTGCCGCCGCTGCCGTTGCCGCTGGCCGCGAACACGCCCACCGGGGGCGCTCCGGCCGCGCCGCCGAACGGGGGGCCGTGATGCGACGCCTGCTGGTCTGCGCGCTGGTGACGCTGTTGCTGTCCGGCTGCGGCACCTCGCTGTACGAGGCCCCGCTGCCCGGCGGTGCCGATCTGGGCGATGAGCCGTACCGGGTGCGCGTGCACTTCGCCGACGTGCTGGATCTGGTGCCGCAGGCCGGGGTGAAGGTCAACGACGTGACCGTCGGCAAGGTCGAGAAGATCGGGCTGGCCCCGGACAACACGACCGCGGTCGCCACCCTGGCGGTCAACGGCGACATGCGGCTTCCCGGCAATGCCGAGGCGCGGCTGCGCCAATCCAGCCTGCTGGGCGAGAAGTTCGTCGAACTCGCTCCGTCGGCGAACGAACCGGCGCGCGGTTCGCTGCGCGACGGTGCGGTGATCCCGCTGGAGCGCACGAACCGCAACCCGCAGGTGGAGGAGGTGCTGGGCGCGCTGTCGCTGCTGCTCAACGGCGGCGGAGTCGGCGAGCTGCGCGGCATCGTCGACGAGTTGAACACCGCGATGTCCGGCAACGAACCCAGAATCCGCTCCATGCTGTCCAGAGTGGACGAAGCGGTCACCCGGTTGGACGGGCAGAAGCAGGACATCACCCGCGCCCTGGACGGGCTCAACCGGCTCTCGGCCGACCTGCGCGCGCAGACCGGTGACCTGGTCGCCGGGCTGGACGGGCTGTCGCCGGGATTGCGCACGATCGAGCAGCAACGCGACCAGCTGGTGGCGATGCTCCAGTCGCTGGACCGGTTCTCCGGGGTTGCGACGCACACCATCGATGCCAGCAAGGAAGACCTGGTCGCGGACCTGCGGGCGCTGGAGCCGACGCTGCGCGAACTCGCGAAGGCGGGTTCCGGCCTGCCGAAGGCGATCGGGTACCTGGCGACCTATCCGTTCCCGGAGAACGCGATGCACCCGCTCAAGGGCGATTTCGTGAACGTGGACGTGGACCTGGATCTCGACTTGACCAGCGTGCTCGGGAATCTCTCCAACAGTTCCGGGCCGCTGCTGCCGCTGCCCGGCCTCAACGACGCGGCGCCGCAGGCACCGCAGGAGCCCGGCCGGTCCCCGGTTCCCGGCCTGCCTCCGGACTCGGCTCAGCCGGGACAGGCTCCGCCGCCCGGTCAGTCCGGCGGATTGCTCGACCACCTGCTCGGGGGGAAGTGATGTTCAGCCGAGGCACCAAGATCCGGCTGGGGTTGTTCCTGGCCATCGCGGTCATCGGGATCGGTTTCACCGGTGCCCGGTACGCGGGCGTGGACCGGTTGTTCGGCGGCAACGGTTACGCCGTCACCGTGAACATGCCCGATTCCGGCGGGGTTTTCGTCAATTCCGAGGTGACGTACCGCGGCGTGGCGGTCGGCCGGGTCACCGCGCTGCGGCTCACCGACCGCGGCATGGCCGCGGATCTGCACATCGAGAACGGAACACCGCCGATCCCGGCGGACGCGCGGGCCGCGGTGGCGAACCGCTCCGCGGTGGGCGAGCAGTACATCGACCTGCGCCCGGACGACAACCGCGGGCCGATGCTGGCGGAGGGTTCGGTGATCCCCGTCGAGCGCACCGAGTTGCCGCCACCGCCGGAGTCCCTGCTGGTGAACCTGGACAACCTGGTGACCAGCGTGCCCCTCGACTCGTTGCGCACCGTCGTGGACGAGACGGGGAAGGCTTTCCAAGGCACCGGCCCGCACTTGCAGCAGATGCTGGACAGCACCAGTTCGCTGGTCAAAGCGGCCGATCGGAACCTGCCGCAGACGACAGGGCTGCTGGACAACTCCGATGTGGTGCTGCGGACCCAGCAGCAGGAAGCGGACCGGATCACCGGTTTCAGCAAGGGTTTGCGGGACATCTCCGGGCAGCTCAAGAGCTCCGACCCGGACCTGCGGCGGCTGATCAACGCCGCGCCGCCTGCCGCGCAGGAGGTGGACGAGTTGCTGCGCACCAGCCGTTCCGGTTTCGAGAAGAGCACGGCGAACCTGCTGACCACCATGCAGCTGCTGGAGGTTCGCACGCCCGCGCTGGAGAACATGCTCGTCGCGCTGCCGATCATGTCGGCGGCCAGCCACAGCGCGCAGGACGGCGACGGCCGCGGACATCTGGGCGTGGTGCTGAACTTCTTCAACCCGCTCGCGTGCGAGAAGGGGTATGAGGACACCCAGCGCCGCCCCGGCAGCGACACCACACCGGCCCCGACCAACCGCAACATCGAGTGCCAGGAACCTCCGGGCAGCCCCACCAACGTCCGCGGCTCCGCCAACGTGCCGCGCGCCCCGATCCCCGACGCGGTAGCACCTCCCCAGCAGGGCCAGCCGCCACTACCGTTCCCGCTCAACTGACCCCTGGCCCGCGGTTTCGTTGTGAGTGAACGGCCTGTTCGCCCAATCTATTCGGACGAACGGTCCGTTCGCTCGGGAGATCGTTCGCTTGGGAAGAAGGGTGCGGGGGCGCGCCGGGGAGGAGTGGCGTGCCCCCGCCGGCCTCCGGTCGCGCGGCGCCGTGTCGGGGCTGGGCGTCGCGGCGGGCGGGAGGCCGTCCTCGGGCACGGGCGGTGGAGGGGCGGGAGAGCCGCTCGGGCCCGAGGAAGTTCACGGAACAGCCGAAGAATCCGGTGATCTTCCATGATCCGATAGGGGGACGCAGTGCGGCGGCGCCTTGCCGATCTAGGCTCGTCGTATGGCGAGTAGTGCGCGGGCACGTGCCTTGGCCGCCGAGATCCGCGAGGCGAGGAAGGCCGGAGGCTGGGAAGCCCAAGCCGTCGCGCAACGGCTGGGCTGGTCGAAGGCCACGATGTCGCGGGTGGAAAGCGGCTCGCGTGCGGTCACCGAAACCGACTTGGCGGCCATCCTCGCGATCGTCGGAGTCACCGGGGAGCGCCGCGATCGGCTGTTGGGTATGGCGCAGGAACTCGACCAGCCGGGGTGGTGGGAAACCAGTGCCACCGCCGGACTGCCGGGCCAGCTCGCCGCTGTGCTGGAATTCGAGCGCGAGGCGCGCCGTATCACCGAGTTGAACATCGCGGTCGTTCCGGGACTACTGCAAACTGCCGAGTACGCCCGCGCTGTGATGCTCGACGGCGGTGTACCAGCTCCAGACGCCGAGACCCGCGTGGCCATCCGCGTCGGTCGGCAGGACGTCGTCACCCGCCGTCGAGCCCCAGCGGGGCTGGAAGCACTGATCGACGAAGCTGTGCTGCTGCGTCCGGTAGGCGCGAGCGACGTGATGGTCGAGCAGTTGCAAAGACTGATCGAGGCCGCGAGCCTGCCGAACGTCACGATCCGAATCCTCCCGCTCGGCATTCATCCGGGGATCGACGGCCCGTTCGTCTTCTACGAGTTCGCCAAGGCGCCCTCGATCGTCCACTTGGAACACCACAGCTCCAGCGCTTTCCTCGACGAACCTGAAGATATTTCTGCTTACAGCGCGCTGCGGGATACCGTTCGCATGGCGGCGCTCAGCACCGGCGACTCCGTCGAGCTGCTGGGCAGGTACGCGCAGAAGTTGGAAGGGGAGAGAACATGACATCAAGCAAGATCACCGGGTGGCGTACCAGCAGCCGCACAAGCGCGACCCAAACCTGCGTCGAAGTCGGTGGCGCTCCGGGAATCGCGGGAGTGCGGGACACCAAGGACCGCGACGGCGGTGCCCTCCGCATCACGTCGCCACGATGGAGCGAGTTCATCAGCGCGATCAAGTCCGGTCGTTACGATGACTGATGCTGGACTGATCGCCTGCTCGGTCGGCCCATCCCGCCAGTCGACGACACGGACAGCGTCTGCTTGATCACGCAGTACGCGCATCGAATCGAGAGCGAGCCATCATGGACCTCACGCACGCCCGATGGCGCAAGCCCAGCCGCAGCTCAGCGCAAGGCCAGTGCGTCGAAGTTGCGACGAACCTCCAGGGTTTCTCTGCTGTCCGGGACAGCAAGGATCGGGACGGGAAGACCTTGGTGTTGACCACAGCGCGCTTCGCCGACTTCATCGGGTCAATCAAGGCCGGCCGGTTCGGTAGCGAAGCGCCGTGACACATGAGCAGCCCGGAGCCTGGTGCCAGGCTCCGGGCCTTCGCGCGATGAACGGCCTTCCATCAAGCCCAATTATAGAAGCATTCAAAGAAGAACAGGCGGTCGCGAGCGTATCCTCTGTTGATAACAGCGCGGGAGCTTGATCAGGCTGTCAGCTGAAGGGCATTGCGCGCGAGATCATTGGTTTCCGCGCCGTTTGCGATCGAGTGCAGAATGCCGTTGTAAACGAGATTCCACAGCTCTGGGTTCTGCTGGACATGCATGAGTAGTGTAGAGGTTCTGCGGCTGTCGCTGTCGATGAGTTTAAGCTCGCGGTTGTGTGCCTGCATCCGGATCTCGATGGAGGTCAGTTCATAGATCCGAACCCACCGTGGGCCGGTTGCGAACCACTCAGCACCAGCAGCGCACGTCACCCCACGAGCAGACAGATAGACCAAGGGTGGCCAGGGGATGATGAGAAGCCAGGACCACCACTGCGTAACCCAGCTGAATCCTTCGCCCAACAGCGTCGCGAATCCGACCATGATGATAGCCATGAGAATGGCGGCGAGGACGGCATTGCGCCGGGAGTCCTGATACCACTCCAGAAGTGGGCCCTGGCCAGCCGGTGGGTTCGGTGCAAAGCGGCTGCTGCGTTCTCGACCCGTGCCACTACAGGAGAATTCACGCGGTGCGGCCGGCGGTCGTGGCTTACCGGTGCGCAAGTGCGGACGCGGCGGCAGCTCAACACGGCCGACCTCATCTGGATTCATGAGCACCGCCTCC
>NZ_JAFRFW010000740.1:0-5752 GCF_017434145.1 Saccharopolyspora sp.
CGCCGCCGCCGTCCATGCCGCCGCCCCTCGGTCGATCCGATCCGAGCCGGCAGCGGCGGACCCGCGACCACCCCCGACGACCCGTTGATCACAACCTACCGCGCTTCGGCGGCGACGAGGTACGTCCGCACGGGCGGAACTCGCGAGATCCCGCGCAGCCCGCACGCGCGGAATCAGCTCTCCGGCGGCGTCCAGGGATCCTGCCGGGACATCCCGGCGGCGCGGCCCTTGCCCGCGATCACCAGCGCCATCTTGCGGGACGCCTCGTCGATCATCTCGTCGCCGAGCATCGCCGCACCGCGCTTGCCACCGGCTTCCGAGGTGTGCCACTCGTAGGCGTCCAGGATGTTCTCGGCGTGGTCGTAGTCCTCCTGCCGCGGCGAGAACAGCTCGTTCACCGCGTCCACCTGCGCCGGGTGCAGCACCCACTTGCCGTCGAAGCCCAGCGCCGCCGACCGGCCGCCGACCCGCCGCAGCCCCTCCAGGTCCTTGATCGCCAGGTACGGACCGTCGATCGCCTGGATGTCGTGCGCCCGCGCGGCCATCAGCAGCCGCATCAGGGTGTAGTGGTAGGCGTCGCCGACGTCGTAGCCGGGCGGCTGCTCACCCACGACCAGCGAGCGCATGTTGATCGAGGCCATGAAGTCCGCGGGTCCGAAGATCAACGCCTCCATCCGCGGCGTCGCGCCCGCGATGGCGTCCACCTCGACCAGCCCGCGGGCGTCCTCGATCTGCGCCTCGACGCCGATCCGGCCTGGCTCCAGCCCGTTCGCCCGCTCGATCTGGGACAGCGTCAGGTCCAGCCAGCGCACCTGCTCGGCGCCCTGCACCTTCGGCAGCATGATCGTGTCCAGGTTCGCCCCGGCGCCCTCCACGACCTCGATCACGTCCCGGTAGGTCCATTCCGTGCTGAGGTCGTTGACCCGCACCGACCGGATCTTGCCGTCCCAGCCGCCCTCGTTGAGCGCGTCCACCACCCGGCCGCGGGCTTCGGCCTTCGCCAGCGGCGCGACCGCGTCCTCCAGGTCCAGGAAGAACGAGTCCACCGCCAGACCGCGCGCCTTGTCGATCATCTTCGCGCTCGAACCGGGAACGGCCAGGCAACTGCGGCGGGAACGCTGATCCACGAAAACCTCCTCGTCGAGCACGGCATCCGGTATCTATCACGCGCGGCGGCCGCCGGAGGTGTGACGAACGTCTTGGTGCCCGTCCCGGACCGCCACGACATGCGCTCGGATCTCGCTGCGACTGCCCGTGCCCGCCGGGCCGACTAGCCTGATCAGCGTGGCAGCCACCGACAGGGTGTACGCGGCGCGAGTCGCCGGACTCGCCGTGTTCGGGCCGGACGGCGAGTCGATCGGGCGGGTGCGCGACGTGGTGGCCGGGCTGCGGATCGGCAGCCAGCCGCCGCGAGTGCTCGGCCTGGTCATGGAGATGGCCCCGCGCAGGCGGATCTTCGTGCCGATGCTGCGGGTGACCCGGATCGAGCCGAACGCGGTCACCCTCGCCACCGGCTCGGTCAACATGCGCCACTTCCACCAGCGCCCCAACGAAGTCCTGGTGCTCGGCCAGCTGCTCGACGCGAAGGTCACGGTGGCCGCCTCCGGCGCAGCGGCCGTGCTGGTGGACGCCGCGCTGGAGCAGACCCGCACGCGGGACTGGCGGATCAGCAGGCTCGCGGTGCGGGAACGCTCCGGGCGGCTGGGACGGCGCGGAGCGGTGCAGGTGCTGGAGTGGGACCAGGTCAGCGGCCTCGCCGTGGCCGAGCTCAGCGGCCGTCCGCAGGGCGTCGAGCAGCTGCTGACGATGCTGGACACGATGCGCGCCGTGGACGTCGCCAGCACGCTGCACGAACTGCCCGCCAAACGGCGCTACGAGGTCGCCGAGGCGCTCGACGACGAACGGCTCGCCGACGTCGTGGAGGAGATGCCCGAGGACGACCAGAAGGACCTGCTGACCCACCTCGGCGAAGACCGGGCCGCGGACGTGCTCGAGGCGATGAGCCCGGACGACGCCGCCGACCTGCTCGCCGAACTGTCCGAAGGGGACAAGAACCGGCTGCTGGAGCTGATGGAGCCCGCCGAGTCCGCGCCGGTCAAACGGCTCCTGGCGTACTCGTCGGACACCGCGGGCGGGCTGATGACCCCGGAAGCGGTCGTGGTCGGGCCGGACGCCACGATCGCCGAGGCGCTGGCGATGGTGCGCAACGCCGAGCTTCCGGTGGCGCTGGCCAGCATGGTCTTCGTCTGCCGCCCGCCGTCGGCCACGCCGACCGGGCGCTACCTGGGCTGCGTGCACATCCAGCGGCTGCTCCGCGAACCACCGTCCACTTTGGTCGCCGGGGCGCTGGACACCGGGCTGGCGAGCCTGCCGCCGACGGCCTCGCTGGCCGAGGTCACTCGCTACTTCGCCGCCTACAACCTGGTTTGCGGCCCGGTGCTGGACGACCAGGAGCACCTGATCGGCGCGGTCACCGTGGACGACGTGCTCGACCACCTGCTGCCGGAGAACTGGCGGGAGAGCGGGCTGCCGGACCGCGACGATCCCGCCGCGCCGGGTGATCCGCGAACCGGCGCCGCGGCGGCGCGGAGAGCGAGCGACGATGCCTGAACTGCTGCCCCGCCGCCGGCTGGACCAGCCGCGGATGCCGCGCCGGTTCGCCGTGCGGTTCGACCCGGAAGTCTTCGGGCAGGTCTCCGAGCGCATCGCCCGGTTCCTGGGCACCGGGAAGTTCCTGTTCTGGATGACCGTGTTCGTGACCACCTGGATCGCGATGAACCTGTTCGCGGTCGGGCTGGCGTGGGACCCGTACCCGTTCATCCTGCTCAACCTGGCGTTCTCCACGCAGGCGTCGTACGCGGCGCCGCTGATCCTGCTGGCGCAGAACCGGCAGGACGACCGGGACCGGGTCTCGCTGGAGGAGGACCGGGCGCGGGCCGAGCAGACCAAGGCCGACACCGAGTACCTGGCCCGCGAACTCGCCGCGCTGCGCCTGGCCGTCGGCGAGGTGGCCACCCGGGACTACCTGCGCGGCGAGCTGGACCGGCTGCGCGACGAACTGCCCGGCACGGAGAGCGCGGGCGCGCGCCGCCGCCGGGAATCCGCGGAGGGCGCGGGCGAGCGCGACGACGTGCCCTGATGGGGCTCCTCGCAGCGCGCTCGGCCGGCACCGCCAGGTCCAGCACCGCTCGCACGAACTCAGCGGCGCGCGGGCGCCTGCGACGATCGGCGGTCGATCATGCCTGGGCGCGCTGCCCGGGCGGGGCCGGGACGCCACCGGCGGCGAGCTTCTCGCAGATCCGGGCGAACTGTTCCAGCTCCTGCGGCTCGGTCACCGAGAGGAAGTACTGCATCACCCCGGCGAGCTGCGTGTCGGCTGCAGACCGTAATCGGTGTTCACCGGCTTCGCTGATCACCGCGAGCACTCCCCTGCCGTCCGAATCCACCCGGACCCGGTGCACCAGCCCGATCCGCTCCAGCCGGTCCACCAGCCTGGTCACCCCGGACCGGGACAGCAGAACCGCGTCCGCCAGCTCGGTCATTCGCAATCGCCGCTCCGGCGCCTCGGCCAGTGCGCGCAGCACGTCGTAGGCCGCGAGCGTGAGCCGCTGCTGGGCGATCAGGTCCCCCTCCAGGCACCGCGTGACGCGGGCGTGGGCGCGCAGGAAGGCGCGGTAGGCCGTCATCTCGCCACTAGTGGGTAATCGGTCAAGACCTATCTCGGTCACGATGCGTAATACTACGGAGGGCAGTCAGATGAATGCGAAGCGCCCCCGTGTTTGTTCATGTCAGCACGTCGGAGCCGGTGCCTGGAATAATCCAGCGCACGGGACCGCTGCGGCGAGCGCAAGCACGTCGAACCCGGGCGCGACGATCGCCGGGCCGGCCGCCGGGCGGTCACGCCCCGCGCACCCCTCGCCCGCCCCCATGGGGCTACCGGTCCGTAACATCACTTTCCGGTCAGTAGCATGAGGGGCAACCAGTCCCCGCAGGAAGGGTCGGTGTCACCGCAACCGTGACCAGCACGTACTCCGCTCCCACGGAAGAGGCCGTCCGCCAGGCCCTCGGCAAGGTCGATGACCCCGAGATCCACAAGCCGATCACCGAACTCGGCATGGTCAAGTCGGTCACCGTCGGCGAGGACGGCAAGGTGGACGTCGAGGTCTACTTGACCGTCCAGGGCTGCCCGATGCGGGAAACCATCACGCAGCGCGTCGACCAGGCCGTGCGCGAGGTCGACGGGGTGCGCGAGGTGACCGTCGAACTCGACGTGATGAGCGACGAGCAGCGCTCCGAACTGCGCAAGCAGCTGCGCGGCGACTCCGAGGAACCGCGCATCCCGTTCGCCGAGCCCGGCTCGATGACCCGGGTGTACTGCGTGGCCTCCGGCAAGGGCGGCGTCGGCAAGTCCAGCGTGACGGTCAACCTGGCCGCCTCGCTGGCCGCGCGCGGGCTGTCGGTCGGCGTGGTCGACGCCGACCTCTACGGGCACTCGGTGCCCCGGATGCTGGGTTCGGACGGCAAGCCCACCCAGGTGGACAAGATGATCATGCCGCCGCAGGCGCACGGCGTGAAGGTGATCTCCATCGGGATGTTCACCCCGGGCAACACGCCGGTCGTGTGGCGCGGGCCGATGCTGCACCGCGCGCTGCAGCAGTTCCTCTCGGACGTGTTCTGGGGCGACCTGGACGTGCTGCTGCTGGACCTGCCGCCCGGCACCGGCGACGTCGCGCTGTCCACCGCCCAGCTGATCCCGAACGCCGAGATCCTGGTGGTGACCACGCCGCAGCAGGCAGCCGCCGAGGTCGCCGAGCGCGCCGGGGCGATCGCGATGCAGACGCGGCAGCGGCTCGCCGGGGTCGTGGAGAACATGTCCTGGATGGAGCTGCCCGACGGGCAGCGCATGGAGGTCTTCGGCAGCGGCGGCGGGCAGATCGTGGCGGACTCGCTGACCCGCTCGATCGGCCACGATGTCCCGCTGCTGGGCCAGGTCCCGCTGGACACCCGGCTGCGGGAGTCCGGGGACAGCGGGACTCCGCTGGTCATCGAGGCGCCGGACGCGCCGTCGTCGAAGGTGCTCGCCGACGTCGCCAAGCGGCTGTCCACCCGCGCCCGCGGCCTGGCGGGCCAGCTGCTGTCCGTCTCCCCCGCTTGATCACCGCGAGTGGGCGGACCGTTCGGCCAATCCAGCCGGACCAACAGTCCGTTCACTCGATCAGCAACTCCGGGTTCCGCGAGTGGGTGGACCGTTCGTCCGAACCAGCCGGGCCAGCGGTCCGTTCACTCCGGGCGCGGATCAGATCGAGCGGGCGACGGCGAGCAGGCCGTCGCCGACCGGCAGCGCCACTGGCACGAGGCCCTCGTCGGCGCGGATGGCCTGGGTGAGTTCGCGCAGCGCCGCCGCCCGCGAATCGTGCCGGTCCGCGGTCTCGGGCGGGTTGGTGCCTGCGAACACGATCGCCCCGCCGGGCCGCAGCAGCCGCGACCCGACCTCCAGGTACATCGGATATCCGCTCGGCGCCGCGTCGACGAACATCAGGTCGTAGGCGCCCTCCGCGAGCCGCGGCAGCACCTGATCGGCGAGGCCCGTGATGAACCGGGTGCGCGACCGCGGCACCCCGTCGGCCGCGAGCGCTTCGCGCGCGATGCGCTGCGCGGTCGGGTCGAGATCGATCGAGGTCAGCAGTCCGCTCGGGGCCATGCCCGCGAGCAACCAGCGAGCCGAGTCGCCGGTGCCGGTGCCCACTTCGAC
>NZ_JAFRFW010000741.1:0-3327 GCF_017434145.1 Saccharopolyspora sp.
CGCTCCGGTGCTCACCCGCGTGCTCGACGTGCGACACGCAGCCGACCAGCGGAGGTTCGCCGAGGAAGTACGGGGTTGGATTTCGGCGCCGCTGGCGGCGGTGTTCAACAACGCCGGTGTCGCGCTGAGTTCGACCGTGCGAGATGCGTTACCCGAAGACGAAGAATGGCTGCACGGCATCAACTTCCACGGCGTGGTCAACGGAACCCGCGCGTTCCTGCCACTTCTGTCCGAACAGGACGAAGGGGTCGTGGTGAACACCTCCAGCGTGTTCGGGCTGCTCGGCATGCCGCATCAAAGTGCCTACTGCGCGGCTAAATTCGCCGTCCGGGGTTTCACCGAATCGCTGCGCCACGAGCTGCGCGGCACCGGCGTGCGAGCGGTGACCGTCCATCCAGGAGGAATCACCACGAACATCGCCCGCAATGGGCGGATTCATCGGGATCCGCTCGGCATGGGCCGGACGCACGACCAGCTCGCCGACCAGTTCGAGTCGCTGACGATGACTTCACCGGACAAAGCCGCGCGGATCATCCACCACGGCGTCGAACGCGGCAAGGCGCGCATCCTGGTCGGCCCGGACGCCTACGCGTTGGACGCGCTCGTGCGGATCGCGCCGACGCAGTACTTGAACATCCTCGACGGACTCCGAGCCCGGCTACCGGAACGACTGAGGAAGGGCACGTGAGCGGTTTTCCAACGTGCTGTCCGCAGTGGACTGACATTGCGACGAGCGGACGACTCGCCGACCGCCTGGCGAGATTCTGCGCGGCGAAGCTCGGTGCGGTCCCGGTCACGCCGCTGTCCGGCCGGTTTCCCGCGCGGTCCGAATCGCCGACCTCCGTTGTACGGTAAAACCGATCCGGCCCGACATCGAAGGAGCGACGTGCAGCTGCGCGCGGTGGGCAAACGATACCGGCGAGGACCATGGGTGCTCTCCGGTGTCGATGCCGACCTACCGCCCGGTGAGCTCGTCGCGTTCCGCGGCGCCAACGGCTCCGGCAAGTCGACACTGCTGCGCATCGTGGCCGGAGCGAGCCGGCCCAGCAGCGGGCGGGTGCTGGGGCGCCCCGGCGAGATCGGGTCCGTCCCGGAACGCTTCCCAGCCGACGACCGCATGTCCGCCCGCGGCTACCTCACGCGCATGGGCCGCATCCGCGGACTGCGCGGGAAATCCGCGGGCAGCCGCACCGACGAGCTGCTGACCCGGCTGGCTCTGACCCGCGGTGCGGACCGCTCGCTGAGCACGTTGTCGAAGGGCAACGCACGCAAGGTCGCACTCGCCCAGGCGCTGCTGGTACCGCCCCGGTTGCTGGTGCTGGACGAGCCGTGGTCCGGTCTGGACGCCTCCGCGCAGGCCGAACTGGCCGGGATCATGCGGGAGATCGCCGATTCGGGCGGAGCGGTCGTGTTCACCGACCACCGCGAGTCGGTCGTGCGGACCAACGCCGACATCGTCTACCAGGTGACCGGCGGTCGCGTCGCCCTCGACAGGGATGCTGGGCAGGAGGCTCCGGCCCCGACCCGGCTGGTGCTGCGCGCCCCGAGCGGTCTCGTGCGCAGCGCGGAGTGGGAAGCCCGCGATGGCGTGCTGGACGTACAAGCCGACTCCGACCGCATCGTGGTGCACGTGAGCGCGTCGCACGCCGACCGGATCGTGCTATCGGCGCTGCACGACGGCTGGTCGCTGGTCACCGCAGCTCCGGCCGACCAAGGCGATCGGAGCACGCGATGATCGCGCTGGTCCGCTACATCACCGCCGTCGTGCTGCACTCGCAGCGGTTCCTGCCGCCGCTGATGCTCTTCGCAGGCGTCGCGATCATGTTCATCGCCGGAACCGGGACCAGTCCGGTCGTGGGCACCTACGGTGCCGTCGCCGGAGTGCTGTTCGCCTGCTCGACCTGGTTCACCCTCGTGCTGGTGGCCGCCGAGGACCCGGTCCGCCGCGAGATCACCGCGGTCAACGCGGGCGGTTTCCGCCGGGTTCTGATCGCGACCGTGCTGGTGGCACTCGCCGGTTGCCTGCTCGTCTCCGGGGTGCTGCTGGTGTCGGCACCGCTGTTCGCCGCGCATCCCATCGGGGCCGCAGAGCTCGCCGCGGGGTTCCTCGCCCAGTTCATCGCGGCCAGCACGGGTATCGCGGCCGGGCTGGTCAGTTCCCGGCTCGTCCTGCCCCGCGCCGGGCATTCGGTGCTCGCCGCACTGGCGCTGGTGGCGATCTTCCTGCTCGGGACGGGGTTGCCTCCGGTCAACCCGACCATCCGGCTGCTGGCGAACACGTCCGACGCGCCCGATGCGCTGGCGGGTACCGCGGCCTACGCCGGTGTCGCACTGCTCCTGCTGATCGGCGGCACGGTTGTCGCGCACCTCGTGTCGACCCGGCGGGACTGAGTCCGCGCCGATCAACCCGCCAGCCATCGCCCCTCGCTGCCCATGGACCACGAGCACCCCGCGCGACCACTAAGGTTCCGCGCATGGACGCGCGGCGCCGGATTCCAGCCACCGACCGCATCCTGAACGACCCGCAGGTCGCGGACGCGGTCGACCGGCTCGGGCACGAGCCGGTCAAGACGATCGTCCACGACGCGCAGGAACGCGCCCGGCTCGGCGAGATCGAACCGGATGCGGTGCTCGACGCGACGCTGGCCGCGCTGCCGGCGGCCGCGACCGGCCTGCGCCGGGTTCGCAACGCCACCGGAGTTCTGCTGCACACCAACCTCGGCCGCGCCGCGCTGTCGGAGGCCGCGCTCGAAGCGGTCGGCGCTGCGGCGGGCACCAGCGACGTCGAGCTGGATCTCGACAGCGGTCGGCGCGGGCCGCGCGGCCGGTCCACGACCTCGGCGCTGACCGAGGCGGTGCCTGCGGCCGGAGCCGCGCACGTGGTCAACAACGGCGCGGCCGCGCTGGCGCTGGTGGCCACCGCGCTCGCGGCCGGGCGCGAGATCGTGCTCGCCCGCGGCGAGATGGTCGAGATCGGCGACGGTTTCCGGATCCCGGAGCTGCTGACCTCGACCGGGGCGCGGCTGCGCGAGGTCGGCACCACCAACCGGGTCCGGCTGCGCGACTACGAAGCCGCGATCGGCCCGGACACCGGCTTCGTGCTCAAGATCCACCCGTCGAACTTCCGGGTCACCGGGTTCACCTCCAGCGTGCCGGTGCCGGCGCTGGCGCAGCTGCCGGTGCCGGTGGTCGCCGACATCGGTTCCGGGCTGCTGCGGCCGCATCCGGTGCTGCCGGACGAGCCGGACGCGCAGACCACCCTGGCCGGTGGCGCGGATGTGGTGACCGCGAGCGGGGACAAGCTGCTCGGCGGACCGCAGGCCGGAC
>NZ_JAFRFW010000742.1:0-7179 GCF_017434145.1 Saccharopolyspora sp.
CCAGCGCGGTGACCGCACCGGCCAGCGCGGCTCCGGCCGCTGCGGGTTCGACGTGCGCACCGGTCCAGGCCGCCACGGCGGGATCTCGCTCGTTCCACCGTCGCAGCTGGTCGACGAGCGGCTGCTGATCGGGGCGCGCGGCGGCGAACACCCGCACCACCGGTTCCAGCGCCGCGCGCGCGTTGGCCACGGTGTCCGGCGGCGCTGCGTAGCCCGGCAGCGGTGACCCGAAGATCAGCAGGTAGCGGTGCGGTTGTTCGCGCGCCCACGCCCGGTACGCGCGTCCGAGCCGCAACAACCGGGCGCGCGGCGGCGAATCCGGCTCGGCAGGGGCGGACACGGCCGCGGCCAAGTCGTCGTAGGCGTCCCGGACCAGCGCGCTGATCAGCTCGTCCCGCCCGGCGTAGTACCGGTAGAGCGCGGGCCCGGACAGGCCGAGTTCCTTGGCTATCCGGGTCAGCGCGATCGCGCCGATCCCGCCTTCGGACAGCTGCCGCAGGGCGATCGCCTTGATCTCGCCCCTGGTCTGCTCGCGGAACCGGTCCCGCGGTGTCGTCGCGCCCTCGGCCACAGATGTTCCTCCTTGCCACGTTCCGCGACCTAGTCTAGCTTTAGTTACGGCCCATAACTAACGCGACACACCATAACGAGGAGCATCCATGCCGCAGCAGCTGCACGTCGTGCTGGGAGCGGGCCCGGCCGGAACGGCGCTGGCCCGCGAACTCGCCCGCCGCGGTCACCACGTCCGCCTGGTCAACCGCAGCGGCGCAGGCCCGGACGCCGAAGGGGTCGAGCGGGCGCGCGCGGACGTGCTCAACGCCGCCGAGCTGCGGACCGCCGTGCACGGCGCGGACGTCGTGCACCACTGCGTCAACGTCGATTACTACCGGCAGGTCGAAGTGCTGCCGAAGGTCCAGGACGCGGTGCTGGCGGCCGCGGCCGAAGCGGACGCGCGACTCGTCGTGCTGGACACGCTCTACCCGTACGGCGAAACGGGCGGGGCGGTGATGACCGAGCGCACCCCGATGACCGCGACCACCCGCAAGGGCCGGATGCGCGCCGAACTGGACGAGAACTACCTCGCCGCGCACCGCTCGGGCCGGGTCCGGGTCGCGCTGGGCCGGTCAGCGGACTTCTTCGGCCCCCGCGTGTTCAACTCGACGCTCGGGGCGACCGCGTTCCCGCCCGCGCTCACCGGCGACCGGGTGCTGGGCTTCGGGGACCTCGACCTGCTGCACAGCTACACCTTCATCGACGACGTCGCCGCGGGCCTCGCCGTGCTCGGCGAGCACCCGGAATCGGACGGGCAGGTCTGGCACCTGCCCACCGCACCGGCGAGCACGACGCGGGAGGTGCACGAGATCATCGGCAAGCTCGCGGGCCGCCCGCTCGACGTCCACGTGCTGCGCGAGCCCGAACCGTTCGGACCGTTCGACGAGGTCTTCATGGGCGAGTACGCCGAGCTGTTCTACCAGCACACCGAGCACCAGGTGATGGATTCGCAAGCGTTCGAGCGGACCTTCGGCACGCGACCGACCCCGCTGGTGACCGCGCTGGAGACCACGCTCGACTGGTTCCGCACGGCGATTTCCCGCTGACGGCGCCGATTTCCCGGCACGCCCTCAGAGCCAGTCGCGCCGCTTGAACACCACGTACAGCAGCACGCAGACGACGATCATCAGCCCGACCGCCATCGGGTAGCCGAAGCTCCAGTGCAGTTCGGGCATGGCGTCGAAGTTCATCCCGTAGACGGTGCCGACCAGCGTCGGCGCGAACAGGATCGCCGCCCACGAGGAGATGCTCTTGACCTGCTCGCTCTGCGCGTAACTGGCCTCGGTGAGGCTCTTCATCTTCTCGTTCTGCTCCTGGGTGACCAGCGTGGCGTTGACCGACAGGATGTCGGAGATCATCTGCCGGAAGCCGCCGACCCGCTCGGCGACCGTGGTCGCGTGGTCGGTCACGTCCCGCAAGCGGCGGTGCAGTTCCGCGTCGGCGTCGCGCTCGGCGTAGTTCGCGCCGACTTCCTCCAGGATTCCCAGCAGCGGGCTGGTGGCCCGCTGCAGCTCGATGACTTCGCGGGAGAGCTGGTAGGTGCGCCGGGATGCGTTCGGGTCACCACCGAACACCTGCGTTTCGATCTCGTCGATGTCGTGCTGCACGCCTTCCACCACCGGCGCGTAGTCGTCGACCACGGCGTCCAGCACGGCGTAGAGCACCGCGTGCGGCCCGCGGCGCAACAGCTCCGGCGCTGCTTCCATGCGGTCGCGCACCGCGGCCAGGTCCGGAGAGCGGCCGTGCCGCACGGTGAGCACGAAGTCCGGGCCAATGAACAGGTGCAGCTCGCCGAGTTCGACCTGCTCGGTCTCGTCCAGGTAGCGCGCGGGCCGCAGCACCACGAACAGCGTTTCGTCGTAGCGTTCCACCTTGGGCCGCTGGTGGGCCAGGATGGCGTCTTCGACGGCGAGTTCGTGCAGCCCGAACTCCTCGGCCGCGGCCTGCAGTTCCTCGGCGCTGGGGCGGTAGAGCCCGACCCAGGCCATCGCGCCGTCCTCGTCCGCCAGCGCGCGACTGGTCTCGGCCAGCGACTCCGGCGAGCGCGCGCGCCGGCCGTCGACGTAGATCGCGGTGCCGACCAGCCGTTCGTCCGGCGACGCCTGTTCGACGCGGGCGCCGTGCCCGGCCTGCTCGCCCGCTCCCTCGCTGCGCGCCCCCGGAAGCCGCGGGCCTTGCTGTGCCATCCGGTGATGCCCTCCCTGCGTGTCCGGCACGCCACCCTAACCGCGCCGGGTACGCGGTTTCCGAGCCAGTCGACGCAGATCGCACCCGGAGTGAACGGCCCGCCGGTCCCAATAGATTGGACGAACAGGCCGTTCACTCCGCGATCAGGGGCACTCGGCCGACACACGCGGGCGCCGCTCGATCCGCGCACTCATACCGGAGTGAACGGACCGTTGGTCCCAATAGATTGGGCGAACAGGCCGTTCGCTCCAGGCTCGTGGCAGTGGGAGGGTCAGTGGCAGGGCGGTGCGGGAACGTCCAATGTGGGGTTGCGGTCGAAGAATCCGTTGGGCTTCAACGTGAATCCGCAGGTGTCGATCGGCATCACCGGCCAGTCCTCGGTGCGCGGGAAGTGCGTCGTGCCGAAGGTGTGCCACAGCACCAGATCGGCACCGTCGATCGATTCGCCCGCGGCGACGTACTCGGGAACCCCGGCACCGCCCGCGTTCTGGTTGACGTGCTCACCCGCGGGCCAGCGCTGTCCGTCCCGGTACCGCGACACCCACAGGTGCTTGGTCGCGAACACCGCCCGGCGCGCGTTCGGGGAGTCGTCATCGGCCAGCAGCGTCGGCTGCCCCTGCGGATGCAGCACGTAGCCGACCGGTCGGCCGAGCCGGTTGGTGACTTCCGGGTTCGTCACCCGCCAGCTCCGCGCGACCGAATTGTCGGCCAACCGCCCGGATTCCGTCTCCAGCCGGGTCGAGGTGCGGGTGAATCCGTTGCCGTGCGGGTTCTCCGCGCCCATCGGCACCCGCCGCACCTCGACCTCGTCGACGGCGTTGCGCAGCCCGTCCACCATCCTGTCCAGCCGCGCGCCGAACAGGTGCTGGTGGAACGGCGCCCCGAGGCCCGGCGCGAGCTCGCTCGCCCACGGATACCCGCCGTCCGGGTACGCAGCCCCCGGGTCCGCAGTCCCCGGGTAAGCGGAGGTGAACACGACACCGGTCGACTTGACCTCCAACTGGATCGTGCCGTCCAGGTAGAGGTACCAGTAGAAGCCGTAGTCGTAGTTGCCGATGGTGGCGAAGAAGGAGATGACCAGCCTGCGCTGCCGCCGCGCCTGCTTGGAACCGGTGAAGATGTCGGTGTGCTTCCACAGCAGCCCGGCGTCCTCCTCGTGCAGGCAGATCGCGTTGTCGACGGTCAGCGGTTCGCCGTGGTCGTCGGCGACGGTGACGTCGAAGTAGCGGATCTCGCCGAGGCAGTCGCAGCCCAGCCGCAGCGAGTTCACCTGCTTGCCGAGCAGGTACTCCCCGGCGTCGAAGTAGCTCTGCCAGAACCGCACCGGGCCCGGATCGCCGTAGGGCACGACCATCTCGGCGATCGACGCGCGGTGCACGATCGGCCGCAGCCGGTCCCCGTCCCGGTAGTGGATCTGGTGCAGCACCAAGCCTTCGCGGGCGTCGAAGCCGATCCGGAACCGCCAGTCGTGCCAGCTGACCGCATCGCCGGAGACGGTGAAGCTGGGTCCTTCCGGCTGGCTGATCTCGATCGGCCGCAAGTCGGTGCGGGCCGGCCCGGTCTGCTCCGGATCGTCGAAATTCCCCTCCTCGGCGGGGATCGGCACGAGCGCGTGGTCGATCACGTCGAGGACCTTGCGCTCGATCAGGTCCACGTAGGCGACCAGGCCGTCGATCGGGTGCGCCCACGGGTGATCCTCCGGGCGGTGCTGCAGGAAGCTGAGCACGCGCACCATCCGGCGGCCTTGCTCGCCGGGGATGTCGAACACGCCCGCGGACAGCGGGCAGGCGCGCACCTGCGCGGTGTCGGTGATGCCGCGCCGGGCCAGCGCGTAGGTCCACCGCTCGTCGGCGGCGACGATCTCGCCGACACCTGCGAGGTCCTCGCCGAGGATCGGCGGCTGCCCTTCGGCGACCACGTCCACCTCGCGCAGCGATTCCACCGCGCGATCCGGCAGCGACACCACGGCGTCGGTGACCCGGCCGGTGCCGGTCTCCAGCAGCAGCGCCTTGACGCGGCGCGGTACCGGGTCGCCGTCCCGGAACGCCAGCACGTCGGCCTTCGGCGGTTCCTCCAGGCCGAGGTAGGCGAAGCGGGTCGATGCTCCGGCGGCTCCGGTTTCGCGCAGGACCTCGCGGGCGGTGCGGATTTCTGCCGGTTGCAGGCGGTCGAGCGGATGTGCCGGTGCTTGCTCGGCTGCTCGCGTCGTCATCATCGTGCTCCTCGTCGAGCCCGTGGTCGAGTGCCGCGGATCGGGTCGCGGGCGCCGACGGGATCACCGCGGAACGACAGACACCTGGACCGCCCCGTGGCCCAGTTCACGACGATTACGCTACGGAGAAGCGCGCGGAGCTGGCAAGGAGCGTCACCGGTACGCGCAGCACGGGTGTTCGGCTGCTCAGCGTGCGGCCGCGACCTCGGGTTCCGGCGCGCGCTGCGGCTCGGCGGCGCTGCCCTGCCGCTGCGCCAGCACCGCGCACACGATCAGCTGCGTCAGGTGGTAGAGCATCACCGGCAGCACGACCAGCCCGACCATGGTGCTGGGGAACAGCACGTTCGCGATGGGCAACCCGGTGGCGAGGCTCTTGACCGAGCCGCAGAACACGATCGCCTTCTCGTCGCCGCGGTCGAACCCGAGCACGCGGGCGGCTCCCCTGGTGATCAGCAGCACCGCGGTCAGCAGCACCGCGATCACCGCGAACAGCGCCGCGAGCTGGAGCACGCCGATCTGCTGCCAGATACCGCCCGCCATGCTCTTGCTGAACGCGACGTAGACGATCAGCAGGATGGAGCCGCGGTCGTAGTAGCTCAGCACCTTCTTGTGCCGCTCGATCCCGTCGCCGATCCAGCGCCGCGACAGGTGTCCCACCACGAACGGCAGCAGCAGCTGGAAGACCAGACTCAGCACCGAGCTCGCGGAGATCCCGCCGCCGTCGCCACCCATCAGCAGCGCGACGAGCAACGGTGTGAGCGCGATACCGGCCATGTTGGACAGCGACGCCGAGCAGATCGCGGACGCCACGTTTCCGCCCGCTGTGGCGGTGAAAGCGATCGAAGACTGCACAGTGGACGGAAGCGTGCACAGGAACAGCACACCGCTGTAGAGCGCGGGCGTGAGCACCACCGGAACCAGCAGGTTCGCGCCGAGCCCGAGCAGCGGGAACAGTGCGAAGGTGCACAGGAACACCACGACGTGCAGCCGCCAGTGCTTGAGTCCATCGAGGACGGCGCGGGATGAAAGCCGCGCGCCGTAGAGGAAGAACAGCCCGGCGATGGCCACGTCGGTGACGCCGTCGGCGACGGTCGCGCCCGCACCGCTGGCGGGCACCAGCGCGGCGACGCCGACGGTGGCCAGCAAGGCGAGGACGTAGGGATCGGGGCGCAGACGGCGCAGCAGCGTGCTCATGTGCCTTCCTCACCGGACGGGTTGACTCGCCGCGAGTCTCAGCCACCGCTCGGTTGGCTGTGAACCACGATTTCCGTGGTGACGGTTATCGCGAAGCGCGATAACGTGGCCGTCGATGTTCCCTCCGGCCCTGCTCAGGACGTTCCTCGTGGTGGCGCAGACGCGGAGTTTCACCCAGGCCGCGCAGCGGCTCGGTGTGCGGCAATCCACAGTCAGCCAGCACGTCCGCAAGCTCGAGCAGGTCGCGTCCCGGCGGCTGTTCACCCGCAGCACGCACGCCGTCGCGCTCACCGCCGACGGCGAGGCGATGGTGGGTTTCGCGCGCAGCATCCTCGCGGCCAACGAGCGCGCGACGAGCTACTTCGCCGGTTCCGAACTGCGCGGGCGGTTGCGCTTCGGCGCCTCGGAGGACTTCGTGCTGTCCAAGCTGCCGGAGATCCTGGCCGAGTTCCGGCGTTCGCACCGGCTGGTCGACCTGGAGCTGACCGTCGGGATGAGCGGCACGCTGCACGAGCAGCTGCACAACGACGAGCTCGACCTCGTCTTCGGCAAGCGCCGCCCCGGGCAGTCGGTTGGCAGGCTGGTGTGGCGGGAACCGCTGGTGTGGATCGGGCGCGAGGATCTGTCGCTGGATCCGGGCGAGCCGGTGCCGCTGATCCTGTACCCGCCGCCGAGCATCACGCGCGCGCAGGCGCTGGAAACGCTGGAACGGCAGGGGCTTTCGTGGCGGATCACGTGCACCAGCGGGAGCTTCAGCGGATTGCGCGCCGCGGCACTGGCCGGGCTGGGGGTCGCGGTGCACGCTCGCAGCCTGGTGCCGGAAGGATTGCGCCAGCTCCCCGCGCACGCCCGGCTTCCCGATCCGGGAGAGGTCGAATTCGTGCTGCTGGGTGGTGACGGCACGGACGAAGGGCCCGCCGCGGCGCTTACCGCAGCCATCCTGGACAACAGCGACCGGCTGCACTGAATCCGGCCGGTGCTCCGCAATACCTCGCCGCGCGAGGCACCAGCAGCGCCGTGCTCCGCACCCGACC
>NZ_JAFRFW010000743.1:0-1811 GCF_017434145.1 Saccharopolyspora sp.
CGGAGGTGTGTCGTGAGCGTGGGTACCGAACGGACATGCAACAGCACGACGGTGGACGTGCGGATCACCACCCGCGCGGAGCTGGCCCTGCGCGGGGTGCGGCTGGACGCCGAGGTCGCGCGACCGGCGGGCGCGGGCCCCAGCGACGACGGGCACGTCCTCGTCGACGGCGCCAACGCCGCGCTGCCCACCAATCCCGCCAGCCCGTACTCGGTGCGCGACGGGCGGGTCTGGCTGGGCGAGGAGGACACCGGGATCGAGCTCTCCCCGGTGCGCAGACCGAAGTTCTACGACCTGACCACATCGGACGGTGTGCGTTACGAGCAGATCGCCCGGCTGCACGGATCCGATGTGCTGGCCACGACCGTGGTGCAGACCTGCATCCGCTACGCCGAGTCGGACCGCTGCCGGTTCTGCACCATCGAGGAGTCGTTGCGCGGTGGTGCGACGGTGGCAGCCAAAACACCAGCTCAGCTGGCCGAGGTCGCCGAGGCCGCCGTCCGGCTTGACGGCGTGCGGCAGATGGTGATGACCACCGGCACCACAACCGGCCCGGACCGCGGCGCGCGCAACCTGGTGCGCTCGGTGCGCGCCGTGCTGGAGGCGGTTCCGGGACTGCCGATCCAGGTGCAGTGCGAACCACCCGGTGACCTGCGCTGGATCGGTGAGCTCAAGGACGTGGGCGCCACCGCGATCGGCCTCCATGTCGAGGCGCTGGACGAGCAGGTGCGGCGGCGATGGATGCCCGGCAAGTCCCAAGTCCCGCTGACCGAGTACGAAGCCGCGTGGGACGACGCGGTGCGCGTGTTCGGCCACAACCGGGTCTCCACCTACTTGCTGGTCGGGCTGGGAGAGGACCCCGACGAGCTGATCGCCGGCGCCGCCGGGCTCATCAATCGCGGCGTTTACCCGTTCGTCGTCCCGTTCCGCCCGATGGCGGGAACGCTGGCGGCCCGCGACGGCCTCGGTGCGCCGAGTGGTGAGCTGCTGAGCTACGTCACCGACGCGGTCGCCGAACTGCTCAAGGCCGCTGGGATGTCGGGCGCCGATCAGGGTGCGGGCTGCGCGGCCTGCGGTGCCTGCTCGGTGCTCAAGACGGCGGGCGGGTGAGGACGTGATCGCCTACGAGGAACTGCTCGCCCCCGGCAGCGGTCAGGTGCCGGACATCCTGTCGCTGCTCGGCGACCGCGCGAGCCTGGCCAGGCGCCCGGCGTTCCGCATCGAACCCGCCAACTCCACGACCCTGCCCGCCTACCAGAGGCTGCGGCACGAGGTGTTCGTGCGGGAACAGGGTCTGTTCACCGGAACCGATCGGGATGACCGCGACGACGACCCGCGCACGGTGGTGCTGGTGGCCCGATCAGCCGACGGCGACGTGCTCGGTGGCGTGCGGCTCGGCCCGGCTACCGACGGCCCCGATCTGGGCTGGTGGCAGGGCGGACGGCTGGCCGTCGACGGCCGGGCGCGCGGTACCGGCGGGATCGGCGCGGCGTTGATCAGGTCTGCCTGTGCGCATGCCGAAGCCGCGGGAGTGTTGCGTTTCGACGCCGCTGTGCAGGTGCGCTACGAGCCGTTGTTCGACCTCCTCGGGTGGCGGCGGGTCCGCGAGGTCGAGGCGGCCGGTGAGCCGCACATACTGATGCGGTGGCCGGTGCGCCGGATTCAGGACCTCGTCGAGGGCACCAAGGCCGCACTGGGACCGCTGCTGTCCACTGCCGCCGGGCTTCCGAAAGCTCTCGGGGGCCCGGGGTTCGTCGGTGACGACGGTGCTCCGGTGCCCGGCAGCGACCTGGTGGCGGCCTGCGACGCGA
>NZ_JAFRFW010000744.1:0-3942 GCF_017434145.1 Saccharopolyspora sp.
CCCGGCGGCGGCCGCGGCAGCACCGCGGGTGCTTTCGGTCGTCCCGGTGGTCCGGCGCGTCGCGGCCGCAAGTCGAAGCGGCAGAAGCGCCAGGAGTACATGGACAACATGCAGGCGCCGTCGGTGGGCGGTGTCCGGCTCCCGCGCGGTGGCGGCGAGATCCTGCGCCTGCGCCGCGGTGCTTCGCTGACCGACTTCGCCGAGAAGATCAACGCCAACCCGGCCTCGCTGGTGCAGGCGATGTTCCACCTCGGTGAGATGGTCACCGCCACCCAGTCGGTCTCCGACGAGGTGCTGGAACTGCTCGGCCAGGAGATGAACTACCAGGTCGAGATGGTCAGCCCGGAGGACGAGGACCGGGAACTGCTGGAGTCGTTCGACCTCAGCTTCGGCGACCCGGACAGCTCCGACGAGCAGCTCGCGTCCCGCCCGCCGGTCGTGACCGTGATGGGCCACGTCGACCACGGCAGGACGCGCCTGCTGGACACCGTCCGGAAGGCGAACGTGCAGGCCGGCGAGGCCGGTGGCATCACCCAGCACATCGGCGCCTACCAGGTCGAAACCGAGCTGGAGGGCCAGGAGCGGCCGATCACCTTCATCGACACCCCCGGTCACGAGGCGTTCACCGCCATGCGTGCCCGCGGTGCGAAGTCCACCGACATCGCCGTGCTGGTGATCGCCGCGGACGACGGCGTGATGCCGCAGACCGTGGAAGCGATCAACCACGCGCAGGCGGCGGGCGTGCCGATCGTGGTCGCGGTCAACAAGATCGACGTCGAGGGCGCCAACCCGGACAAGATCCGCCAGCAGCTGACCGAGTACAGCCTGGTCGCCGAGGAGTACGGCGGCGACACGATGTTCGTGGAGATCTCCGCCAAGCAGGGCACCAACATCGAGGGCCTGCTGGAGGCGATCGTGCTCACCGCGGACGCCTCGCTGGACCTGCGGGCCAACCCCGGCATGGAGGCCCAGGGCGTGGCGATCGAGGCGCACCTGGACCGCGGCCGCGGTCCGGTGGCCACCGTGCTGGTGCAGCGCGGCACGCTGCGGGTCGGTGACTCGGTCGTGGCGGGCAACGCGCACGGCCGCGTCCGCCGGATGATCGACGAGCACGACAAGGACGTCACCGAGGCGACGCCGTCCCGGCCGGTGCAGGTCATCGGGTTCACCTCGGTGCCGGGCGCCGGGGACACGTTCCTGGTGGTCGACGAGGACCGGGTGGCCAGGCAGATCGCCGACCGGCGCGGTGCCCGGTTGCGGGAGGCGCAGAACGCGGCTCGGCGCAAGCGGGTCAGCCTGGAAGACCTGGACAAGGTCATCAAGGACACCAAGCAGCTCAACCTGATCATCAAGGGCGACAACTCCGGCACCGTCGAGGCGCTGGAGGAATCGCTCGGCAAGATCGACGTGGGCGAGGAGGTCGAGCTCCGGGTGATCCACCGCGGTGTCGGTGGCATCAACGAGTCCGACATCAACCTGGCCACCGCCGAGGACACCATCGTGCTGGGCTTCAACGTCCGCGCCGAGGGCAAGGCGGCCGAGGCCGCCAACCGCGAGGGCGTGGAGATCCGGTACTACTCGGTGATCTACCGGGCGATCGAGGACATCGAGCAGGCGCTCAAGGGCATGCTCAAGCCGATCTACGAAGAGGTCGAGCTGGGCAGGGCCGAGGTCCGCGACGTGTTCAAGTCGTCCAAGGTCGGCACGATCGCGGGCTGCATGGTCACCGAAGGCATCATGCGCCGCAACGCGAAGGCGCGGTTGCTGCGGGACAGCGTGGTGGTCGCCGAGAACCTCTCGGTGAACTCGCTCAAGCGGTTCAAGGACGACGCCACCGAGGTCCGCGACGGGTTCGAGTGCGGTTTGACCCTCGGGTCGTACTCCGACATCAAGGTCGGCGATTTCATCGAGACCTACGAGATGCGGGAGAAGCCGCGCACCTGATCCGCCACCACCGGGGCCGTCCGCACGGGCGGCCCCGGTGGGTGTCGGCGGCGGTTTCGGCGATGGGGGTGCGTTGTGTACGTCGGTGCGCTGGAACTGGACGTGCTGCTCGGGGACGTCCGGTCGTTGAAGCAGAAGCGCGGCGTGGTGCGGCCGGTCATCGCCGAGCTGCGCAAGAAGTTCGAGGTGGCCGCGGCGGAAGCGGGCGATCAGGACCTGTACCGCCGCGCGCTGCTCGGGGTCAGCGTGGTCTCTGGCGACGCTTCGCACGTGCAGGAAGTGCTGGAGGCGTGTGAACGCCTCGTCGCGGGGCGTCCAGAACTGGAGTTGCTCTCCGCCCGCCACCGAATGCTCGGGCCGGAGGACTAAAGGTTGTACGGACGGCTGCGCGGCTTCGTTGGCAGAACCTAGCGCGGAACACGGCGGCCTCGGCGTGGCGTTGTCGAGGTGGCGCACCTGTTCCCCAGCGCTGGAAGGGAAGTCCGAGGTCCGGGCGGTTCGACCGCGGCGGCCCGGCCAATGCTCGCGCCCGGTGCGCCGGGTGCCGGATCGACGGAGGAGGTGCGCCGTGGCGGATACGGCGCGCGCCCGCAGGCTCGCCAAGCGAATCGCGCAGATCGTGGCCTCGGGGCTGGAGTACGAGGTCAAAGACCCCCGGCTGGCGATGGTGACGATCACCGACGCGCGGCTCACTCCGGACCTGCGGGACGCCACGGTCTACTACACGGTGTTCGGCGACGAGGCCGACTACTCGTCCACGGCCGCGGCGCTGGCCAGCGCGACCGGGGTGCTGCGTTCCCGAGTGGGGGCGCAGACCGGGGTGCGGTTCACCCCGACCCTGACGTTCGTGGCCGACACCGTGCCGGACGACGCGCGGCGGCTCGAAGACCTGCTCGACCGGGCCAAGGAGGCCGACGCGGAGGTCGCTCGGCTGGCTTCCGGTGCCGAGCACGCCGGGGAGGCGGACCCTTACCGCCAGCAGCCGGACGACGAGGAGGAAAACGGCACGGAAACTCCCGGTTCCGACTCGGTGACCAGCGCGGACGCGGATGTGCGGCGTCGGCCACACAACGGTTGAACCCATTGGTCCGATCGGGTGCGTTGGGGGTGGCGCCGGGAGCTCGGCGTGTTCGGCGTGGAGGTGAGACCGAGTGAGCGGGCGATCCGGAACCACCTTGGGTAGCGAGGACGACTCGCTGACCGGTGCCGTGCGGCGTGCCGCCCGGCTGGTCGCGGACGCCCCCGACGTCACGCTGTTCGCGCACATCAACCCGGACGCCGATGCGCTGGGCAGCGCGTTGGCGCTGGGCCGGGCGCTGCACGCGCGGGGCGCGGCGGTGCGGGTGTCGTTCGGTTCGCCCGAGGCTCCGCCGCGCTCGCTGCGCGATCTGGACTCCGACGGCCTGGTAGTGCCCGCGAAGCAGGTGCCCGCGGCGCCGCCGCTGCTGGTGGTGTGCGACGCGGGAAGCCTGGAACGGCTCGGTGCGCTGGGCGGCCGGGTCGCGGCCACGATCGCCGCCGGCGGTGAGGTGGTGGTGCTCGACCACCACGCCGGGAACACGATGTTCGGCACCCACCACGTCGTCGACGAGACCGCCGAGGCGACCGCGGTGCTGGTGCTGAAGCTGCTCGACGAGCTCGGGATGGAGCTGGACCAGCCGATGGCGCGGTGCCTCTACGCCGGGCTGGTCGCCGACAGCGGCATGTTCCGCCGCGCGAAGGTCTCGACGCACCTGATGGCGGCGCGGCTGCTGCAGGCCGGGGTGGACCCGTCGGCGACGACGCGCTCGCTGATGGACACGCACCCGTTCGCCTGGCTGCCGATGCTGTCCGGCGTGCTGGACCGGGCGCGGCTGGAGCCCGCCGAGGCGCAGGGCTTGGGCCTGGTGCACGCGGCGGTGACGCTGGCCGATGCAGCACAGGTGCGCAGCGAAGAACTCGACAGCGTGATCGACATCGTGCGGACCGCGGAAGAGGCCGAGGTGGCCGCGGTGCTCA